>JBEKBK010000086.1:0-20535 GCA_050015435.1 Bryobacteraceae bacterium | reverse complement strand
CGTTCTTCAAGGGATACCGGCCGCAGTTCTACTTCCGGACAACGGACGTGACAGGAGTCGCGCAATTGCCGGAAGGCATGGAAATGGTGATGCCGGGTGATAACGTGAGTCTCGAAGTGGAGCTGATCACGCCGGTGGCCATGGACAAAGGATTGCGCTTCGCGATTCGCGAAGGCGGACGAACGGTAGGCGCGGGAACCGTGGCGGAAATCGTTGGATAAGGTTGTCCGCTAGGCATCGCGGACGAGGATGAAATGAGCAGCTTAAGAGAACGAATTCGGATTCGCCTGAAGGCGTACGATCACCGGATCCTCGATCAGTCGACGACCGAGATTGTGGATACTGCGAAGCGGACCGGGGCTACGGTAGCAGGCCCCATACCGCTTCCGACCGTGAGGAATCTGTACACCGTATTGCGCTCTCCGCATGTCGACAAGAAGAGCCGGGAGCAGTTTCAGATCCGGACGCACAAACGGCTGCTCGATATTTTGGAGCCGACGCAGGATACTGTCGACGCGTTGATGAAGCTGGATCTTCCGGCTGGCGTCGATGTCGAGATTAAGGCGTTTGGGAAGGGCAAGTAACCCGACCGGAGTCTTTTTATGAGTCCAGGAATATTAGGTAAGAAGATCGGGATGACGCAGGTGTTCCGGGCCGATGGCCAGGTGGTTCCGGTGACGGTGCTGAAGGCCGGGCCGTGCGTCGTCGTGCAGCGTAAAACCCCCGCCACCGACGGTTACGATGCGGTCCAGCTGGGGCTGATGGAGTACGTCAAGAAGACCAGCGTTTCGAAACCAGCGGCGGGACATCTCAAGAAATCCGGAGCCGAGGGCGTCCGTTTCCAGCGCGAGTTTCGGCTCGAAGAAGGAACCGACGGCGATCTGAAGGCAGGAGACCGTGTGCTGGTGGACGAATTCAAGCCCAAGGACAAGGTTGATGTCATCGGATTGAGCAAGGGCCGCGGCTTTACGGGCCTGGTGAAGCGCCATCATTTCCGGGGCGGCGACGAATCGCACGGTTCGATGTTCCACCGCGCGCCGGGTTCGATTGGCGCATCGAGCTTTCCCTCGCGTGTTTTCCCGGGAATGCGGATGGCCGGCCAGAGTGGCACCACGCGCGTCACGGTGCGAAATCTCGAGGTCGTGGAAGTCGACACCGAAGACAATGTGCTGCTGATCAAGGGCGCGATCCCTGGTCCTAACGGCGGATACGTGGTGGTGCGGAGAGCGAAGAGGTAGCCATGCCGAGCGTAGACATTATCAATCTCAGCAACGAGAAAGTCGGCACTCTGGAACTCGCGGACGCGGTTTTCGCGGCGCCGATTAATGAGGCCCTCCTCTACGAGGCCGTCCGGCATCATCTGGCTTGCGCGCGCCGAGGCACCGCCAGCACGAAGACCCGGCATGAGGTCGCCGGTTCAGGAAAAAAGCTTTGGAAGCAGAAGGGCACCGGACGCGCCCGCATGGGGTCGATCCGGAGTCCGCTGTGGCGGCATGGTGGAACCACTCACGGTCCGCAACCGCACAGCTACGCTTATCGCTTGCCACGGAAGATGCAGTTGGGCGCGCTCAAGAGCGCGCTTTCAGCGAAACTTCGTGATGGCGAGCTGAAGGTGGTCAACGAATTTTCGATCGGCGAAGCCAAGACCAAGCTGATGCGCCAGACGCTGGACGGGCTCGATGCCCATCGGACTGTGCTGCTAGTCGACAACGGGGAAAACCGGAACCTCACGCTATCGAGCCGGAATCTCGAAGGCGTCAAGCTGGTGGCGAGCCGGGACGTGAATGTCTACGATTTGCTGGGGCACGAGCGGATTCTGATGACCGAGGCCGCGGCTAAGAAACTTTCGGAGGCGCTGGCGTAATGAATTCCGTTTACGAAGTGATCAAACGTCCGATCGTGACCGAAAAAGGCGTCGCCAAGAAGGACGAAGAGCGCACGCTGTGTTTCGAGGTTGCGGCCGGGGCCAACAAGACTGAAATCCGCCACGCCGTGGAAACCGTGTTCAAGGTGAAGGTGGAAGAAGTGCGTACGTCGACCACGGCTGGAAAGCTGCGGCGGCGCGGCCGATTCGCCGGCTATCGCGCGGATTGGAAGAAAGCGTACGTCCGTTTGAAGGCCGGTGAAAAGATGCCGGAGTACGCTGAGATCTAACGAGGATCCTCAAGATGCCGATCAAGAGCTACAATCCGACGACGCCGACGCGGCGTTTCCAAACCGTGGTGTCGCGTGAGGACATCACCAAGCAGACGCCCGAGAAGAGCTTGGTGGTTGGCGGAAAAAAGACGGGCGGCCGGAACAGCACTGGCCGGGTGACTTCGCGGTTCCGCGGGGGCGGCCACAAGCAGGCTTACCGGGAGATCGATTTCAAGCGCGATAAGTTCGGGATTGCCGCGAAGGTGGCGTCGATCGAATACGATCCGAACCGCAGCGCCCGCATTGCTCTATTGCATTATGTCGACGGCGAGAAGCGCTACATCATTGCACCGGCGGGACTCGCGGTTGGGCAGACGCTAAAATCCGGGCCGGAAGCCGACATTTTTATCGGAAATTCGCTGCCGCTCAAGAATATTCCCGCGGGCACCGTGGTGCACAATATCGAGCTCAAGCCGGGGAAGGGTGGCCAGATGGCCCGTTCGGCGGGCGCGCAGGCGCAGTTGGTTTCAAAAGAAGGCGACTATGCGCTGCTGAAGCTCCCGTCGGGTGAAATTCGCAAGGTCCAGGTGGAATGCACGGCGACTATCGGACAAGTGGGCAACGTCGAGCATGAGAATGTAAGTCTCGGAAAAGCCGGGCGCAAGCGCTGGCTGGGCAAGATGCCGCATAACCGCGGCGTCACGATGAACCCGGTGGACCATCCGCATGGCGGCGGCGAAGGCAAGACGTCGGGCGGACGCCATCCGGTAACGCCTTGGGGCCAGCCGACGCGCGGCTTCAAGACCCGCAACAACAAGCGCACGAACAAATGGATTGTCACGCGCAAGGCCAAAAAACGATAGGAATGACGAGATAGTACATGGGACGCTCTTTATCAAAAGGCCCGTTTGTGGATGACCACCTGATGGTGAAGGTGGCGGCCATGAACACCAAGAACGAGAAAAAAGTAGTGCGGACGTGGTCGCGCCGATCGACGATTCTGCCCGAGTTCATCGGGCACACGCTGGCGGTCCACAACGGAAAGAAGTTTATTCCGGTGTACATCACGGAAAACATGGTGGGTCACAAGCTGGGCGAGTTTTCGCCCACGCGACAGTTCAAGGGGCATGCGGCTAAAGCGGCTCCGGAGAAGACGGCAAAGCCGGCATAGGAAATATATGGAAGCCAGAGCAGAAGCCCGATACATTCGAACCTCGCCGCAGAAAATACGGCTGGTGGTGGACTTGATCCGCGGCCAGCGCGCCGGCGATGCGATTAACATCCTGCGCACTATTAACAAGCGGATTGCTCCGTCGATTGAAAAAGTCCTGCGCTCGGCGATCGCCAACGCCGAGAATCGCAGCAACGACGTGGATGTGGACAAGCTGGTCGTGACCGAGGCGTACGTAAACGAAGGACCGCGCATGAAACGCGTACGGCCGGCGCCGATGGGGCGCGCCTATCGCTACCAGAGAAGGATGTCGCACATCGTGGTGACGGTCGGAGACAAAAACTAAATGGGTCAAAAAGTACATCCGTACGGGTTCCGCCTGGGCGTCACCAAAACCTGGCGTTCGCGGTGGTTCGCCAAGCAGGATTATGCGAAGCTCCTGCGGGAAGACCTTGAGCTGAAGGAATCGCTGCGCGAACGGTTGAAAGCTGCGGGCGTTAGTTCAGTGGAAGTCGACCGGCCGGGGAACAAGCTCCGGATCACGATTCACACTTCGCGGCCGGGCATCGTGATCGGGCGCAAGGGCGCGGAGATCGAAAAGCTCAAGGGCGACCTCGCGAAGAAAACCAAGCGCGACGTGTTCATCGATATTCAGGAAGTGCACAAGCCGGAGCTGGACGCGCAGCTCGTATCGGAGTCGATCGGGTTGCAGCTTGAAAAACGCGTGGCGTTCCGCCGGGCGATGCGCAAGGCCGTCGATTCGGCGCTGCGCTTTGGCTGCAAGGGGATCAAAGTTCGCGTGTCCGGGCGTCTCAACGGCGCGGAAATCGCGCGAACCGAATGGTATCTGCAAGGGCAACTGCCGCTGCACACTTTGCGCGCGGATATCGACTACGGTTTTAGCGAAGCGCATACGACGTACGGCGTCATCGGAATCAAATGCTGGGTCTATAAGGGCGAGATTTTGCCCGGCGGCCAGCGGCGCGGACTGCGCGCGGAACCTGAGCCCCGGCGCATGCCACCGCGCGACCGTGACCGGAGAGATCGTGACCGGGATCGCGACCGCGATCGTGATCGTCCGCCCCGTCAAGCGCCGGTGTCAGAAACGGGCGGTGGAGTGACGCAGGCTCCTCCGGGTGACATGGGTTCGCGCTCGAGCGGTCCGATTCTGCCTCCGATGGCTGCACCGCCACAACCTGCCTGGAAGCACGACGCGAAACCGGAAGGTTCGCCAGAATCTAGCCCAAAGCCTCCGGAAGGGGACAAAACGGAGTAAGCCATGTTGATGCCCAAGAAGGTGAAATACCGGAAGCAGCAGCGCGGCCGCATGGCCGGCAAGGCGTGGCGCGGCTCGACCCTCGCTTTCGGCGATTTTGGTTTGAAAGCGCTCGAATGCGGATGGATCACGGACCGCCAGATTGAAGCGGCGCGCGTCGCGATGACCCGCTCGATCAAACGCGGCGGCAAAGTGTGGATTCGTCTGTTTCCGGATAAGCCGATTACCAAGAAGCCGGCCGAAACCCGCATGGGAAAAGGCAAGGGCGCGCCGGAGCAATGGGTGTGCGTGATCCGGCCCGGAAGAATTCTGTTCGAGATGGAAGGCGTGGGGCGCGACGTCGCGGAAAAAGCGATGGCGCTCGCGGCCGCGAAACTCCCGCTGCCCACCAAAGTAGTGGCGCGGGAGCAAGCTGACTAGGCAGGTACCTCAATGAAAGAGAACGCGGACAAAGCACGCGCGTTAGACGGAGCGGAACTCGCCAAGCAAGTGCGGGACACGGCGGAGCAGATGTTTCGCATCCGCTTCCAGATGTCGATGGGACAGGCGGAAGGGCTCAAGAAATATCGCTTGCTGCGGAAAGAGCGGGCGCGGATGCTGACCGTGCTAGGGGAACGCGCGCGCGGCGAGGCCACGGCCCCCAAGGCTACGCCGGCTACTGCGAAAGCGCAGGCCAAGGCCAGCGCGAAGACGAAATCGGTGAGCACGCCGAAGCCGGCAGCCAAGCCCGCTGCGGCCGGAGTGGCCAAGCCGAAACCGGCCGCCCGGAAGACTGCGGCGACGCCGAGAGCTTCGTCGAAACCGGTAGGCGCTCCGAAACCTCGCAAGCAGAGCAGCAAAGGATAACTGATGGCGGAAACGACGGCGGCAACCAAGCAAGGCATCAAGAACGAGAAAATCGGCGCAGTGGTGTCGGCCAAGATGGCTAAGACTATCGTGGTCGAAGTGACCCGGCGCGTGCCGCATCCGATGTACAAACGGATCGTGACCAAGCGGAAGAAGTTTTACGCGCACGACGCGGATGGCACGGCGAAGGTCGGCGATGTGGTGCGGATCATTGAGTGCCGGCCCATGAGCAAGCTGAAGCGCTGGCAACTAGGCGAAATCATTCGTAAGGCTGTGCAAGTGACCACCGATCTCAGTTCGATTGGGATTGAAGCCAAAGCTGAGAAGCGGGTTACGAAGAAAAAAGGCAAGAGTAAGGGTAAGCGATAGGGCTTGGCCGTAAGGCCGGGAGCCATAAGGAGACCAACCATGATCGGGATGCGAACAATGCTCGAGGTGGCCGACAACAGCGGCGCGCGGAAGCTGCAGTGCATCCTGCCGCGTGGCGGCGATTTGGGATTGCGGGCAGGTTTGGGCGACGTGATCACGGCCAGCGTGAAGGAAGCCGCGCCGGATTCGGCCATCAAAAAAGGGAAGGTTGTCCGCTGCGTGGTGGTGCGGATGCGCAAAGAGACCCGGCGCAAGGACGGCACCTATATCCGGTTCGATTCGAACGCGGCAGTGCTGATCAATGAAGTAGGCGAGCCGGTGGGGACGCGCGTGTTCGGTCCGGTGGCGCGCGAGCTTCGGGATAAGAAATTTATGAAGATCGTTTCGTTGGCTCCGGAGGTCATCTAGCCATGGCGCGGAAAATCCGGTTTCGGGATCAGAATAAGCCCAAGGTCCAGGTCAAGATCCGTCTGAAGAAGGACGACACGGTGAAAGTGATCGCCGGCCGAGACAAGGGAAAGACCGGTCGTGTCCTGCAGATCGACCGGGACCGTGGAAGAGTCCTGATCGAAGGCGTCAGCATGGTGAAGCGCCATACGCGGCCCAATCCGTCCCGGCAGATTAAGGGCGGAATCGCTGAACGCGAGACATCGATTTCGATTTCGAACGTCATGATCGTGACCTCCGGCGGGGTCGCCACACGCATCGGATATCGGATGGAGACCACTGGAAACGTCGCGCGGCGCGTGCGCATCGCGAAAAAGGGCGGCGAGATTCTGGATAAGAAGGCGTAAACGTTTATGGCACGGTTGAGAGAGACATATCTGAAGCAGGTGGTTCCGGCGCTGAGTAAGGAGTTCGGCTATAAGAACGTGATGGCCGTTCCGAAGATCCAAAAGATTTCGCTCAACATGGGCGTCGGCGAGGCCACCCAGAACGCGAAGCTAATGGACGGCGCGGTGAACGAGTTGATGGCGATCGCGGGCCAGCGGCCGGTAATTACCAAGGCGCGCAAGTCGATTGCGCAGTTCAAGCTGAGAGAAGGCATGGCGATCGGGTGCACCGTGACGCTGCGCGGGGATCGTATGTACGAGTTCCTGGACCGGCTGGTGAACGTATCGCTGCCGCGCGTGCGCGACTTTCGCGGCGTTTCCACCAAGTCCTTCGACGGGCGCGGCAATTACACGCTGGGCATGAAGGATCAACTGATTTTCCCGGAGATCGACTACAACAAAGTCGAGAAAACGAAGGGAATGAATATTTGCATCACCACCACCGCCAAGACCGATGCCGAGGGGCTGGCGCTACTGAAACATCTCGGTATGCCGTTTAGGGCGCAAGTCTAAGCGCAGGAGAAACGATGGCCACTACCGCCAAAATTGCCAGAGACGAGAAGCTCGCGATCGCCAAAGCCGCAGGTAAGCCGATGCTAAGCTGCCGGCACCGCAACCGGTGTTTCCGCTGCGGCCGTCCGCGGGGCTTTTTGCGGAAGTTTAAGTTGTGCCGGATTTGCTTCCGGCAGCTGGCTCTCGCCGGAGAAGTCCCGGGCGTGATCAAGGCGAGCTGGTAGAGCACCGGCTCGGAAGTAGGGAGGGGAGTTGGAGGACGAGGAATGACGACAACCGATCCGATCGCCGACATGCTGACGCGCATCCGTAATGGACTGCAAGCACGCCACCCCAAAGTGGACGTGCCGGCATCGCGGCTGAAGACGGACATCGCAAAAATTTTGAGGGATGAAGGCTATATCGCCAACTTCAAGCTCACCGAAGAGGGCACCAAGAAGTCGATTCGCATTTATCTCAAATACACGCCCGGCAACATGCCGGTGATTTCGCGCATCGAGCGCGTCTCGCGCCCCGGTTGCCGCGTGTATGTAGGATCCAAGAAGGTGCCGAGAGTGCTCGGCGGGCTGGGAATCAATATTTTGACCACGCCGCGAGGCGTGATGACCGGCAGCTCCGCCCGTAAAGAAGGGGTGGGCGGCGAAGTGTTGTGTCACGTTTGGTAGGAGCGTAGGTTATGTCACGAGTAGGAAAGAAGCCGATTCCGCTGCCCAAAGGTGTGAAGATCACCGTGGGCGAGCAGTTCTTGAACGTCGAAGGGCCCAAGGGAAAACAGTCCGTGCCGGTGCCGGCTGGAATTACCTTGAACCAGAAGAACGGGATCCTCGAACTGGCTCGGGATGGCGAAGACAAAGCCGCGTTGCACGGCCTGACTCGGGCTCTGGCGGCGAACGCGATTCAAGGCGTGTCGACCGGGTTTACGCGGGAGCTCGATATCGTCGGGATTGGATATCGCTGCGATGTCAAGGGCCGGATCGCCAGTTTCACTCTAGGCTATTCGCATCCGATCGAGTTCTATCTGCCGGATGGAGTCGACATGAAGATCGACAAACAGACCCACCTGGTTTTGACCGGAGCCGACCGCCAACTGCTCGGGCAAGTCGCGGCCAACATGCGGGCGCTGCGTCCGCCCGACCCGTACAAGAATAAAGGCGTGCGCTACACCGGCGAAGCCTTGCGCAAGAAGGTCGGCAAGACCGGCGCCTCCGGAGGCAAGTAATATGGCATCGCGGGATTCCAAAAATATCATTCGGCTGCGGATTCACTCGCGCATCCGGCGGCGGGTCAAGGGCACGGAGGAACGGCCGCGTCTGGCTGTGTTCCGCAGCGTGAAACACATTTACGCGCAGGTAATCGATGACGGCAAGGGCCACACGGTCGCGCATGCGTCCTCCAACGAAAAGAGCGCCGGCAACGGGGGAAATCTGGCCGGAGCGAAAGCGATCGGGAAGCTGATCGCGGAGCGGGCCAAGGACAAGGGCATTAAGGCGGTGGTGTTCGATCGCGGCGGCTACCTGTATCACGGGCGGGTGAAGGCACTGGCCGATGCGGCTCGTGAGGCGGGACTCGAATTCTAGCGCACAGGAAAAAACATGTTCATCACAGCAGCAAAGCGCATTGATGCCGGCGGCCTCAACCTGAAGGAACAGGTGGTGTCCATCAACCGCGTTACGAAAGTGGTCAAGGGCGGCAAGAATCTGAGCTTTTCGGCCCTGGTGGTGGTGGGCGATCCGGGCGCGAAGATCGTCGGATTTGGCACGGGCAAAGCCAAAGAAGTACCCGCCGCGATCAAGAAGGGCATCGAAGCCGCGAAGAAAAATCTGCGGAGAGTTCACGTGCTGGCGACGACCATTCAGCATCCGGTGCTCGGGCGATTCGGCAGCGGCATGGTCTTACTTAAGCCGGCTCCGGAAGGGACGGGCGTGATCGCCGGCGGTCCGGTGCGCGCCGTCATTACCGCAGTGGGGATTCCCAACGTGCTGACCAAGTCCATCGGCTCCCATAATCCGCACAACGTGGTGAAGGCCACCATCGATGCGCTCGAGCAGCTTCGCGACAAAGGCGAAATCGCGGAGATGCGCGGCTTGGTCGCCGAGAAGGTTGGATAATCAAAATGGCTGGAACGATCAAGATTAAACTGATACGCAGTCCGATTTGCACGCCGGAAAAGCATAAAATCATTGTGCGGTCGCTCGGGCTGCGGAAAATGAATCGCATCGTCGTGCGGCCGGATACGCCGGCATTTCGAGGCATGGTGAAAAAAGTCCCGCATCTGCTGGCGATCGTCGAGTAAGCGGAGAACGCACATGAATCTAAGCCAACTCAAACCGCCCGCGGGGCAAAAGCAAAAGAATCAGCGCATCGGCCAAGGCATGGGGTCGGGGCGCGGGAAGTATTCGGGCCGGGGAGCCAAAGGCGCGAAGTCCGTTTCGGGCTATTCGCGGATGCGCGGATTTGAAGGCGGCCAGATGCCGCTGCACCGGCGTTTACCCAAGCGCGGATTTACGAACATCTTTCGGAAAGAGTACGCGATTGTAAATCTCGGGACGCTCGAGGCGCTCGAAGGCGCGAGCTTCGATCCCGGGACACTGCTCGAGTTGGGTGTCATCAAGAAGCTGAAGCACGGATTGAAGATTCTGGGCTCCGGCGAGCTGACGCGGAAGATCACGGTGAAGGCCCACCTGTTTTCCAAGTCGGCGCTCGAAAAAATTCAGGCGGCCGGCGGCGCGGGGGAAGTGATCGGGCCGGAGAAGTCGTGAACGGCGGAGATTAACGTCATGAAGTTTGTAGAAGCCGTAGCCAATGTCTTTCGCGTTCCGGATCTGCGTAAGCGGCTGTTGTTCGCGCTTGGTCTGCTGGCGGTGTATCGCCTGGGCGGGCATATTCCCACGCCTGGTGTTGACGCCAATCGTCTGTCCGACTTCTTTGCCCAGAACGCCGGCTCCTTCTTTGGCTTCGTGGATTTGTTCAGCGGCGGGCAGTTGCGGCGCCTGACCATCTTCGCCCTGGGCATCATGCCCTACATCACCTCGTCCATTATTCTGCAGTTGCTGACGGTGGTGGTGCCGACGCTCGAAAAACTGCAAAAAGAGGGCGAGCTTGGACGCCGCAAGATCACCCAATGGACCCGCTATCTGACGGTCATGCTGGCGATCATGCAGTCCTTCGGAATCGCCGCGGCTTTGCAGGGCGCAGGCCAGGGACTGGTGCTGAATCCGGGCGTGGGTTTCACCCTGATGACCATCCTCAGCCTCACCACCGGAACCGCGTTCATCATGTGGCTGGGTGAGCAGATCACCGAGCGTGGCATCGGCAACGGGATGTCGCTGATCATCTTCACCGGCATCGTGGTGGGTCTGCCGAATGCCATTAGAGACCTGGTGCTCAAGGTCCAGACCGGTGACTGGCCGATTCTTCAAGTTCTCATAATTCTGGTCATGATGGTCGGGGTGGTTGCGTTCATCGTACTGGTTGAGCGCGGCGAACGGCGCATTCCGGTGCAGTACGCAAAGCGAGTGATTGGGCGGCGCATGATGGGTGGCCAGTCCACTCACCTGCCGCTCAAGGTCAATGCGGGTGGCGTGATTCCCGTCATCTTCGCCAGTTCCCTTCTGGCGTTCCCGCAGACGTTGATGAACGTCGATTTCGTGAAGAACTCGCCGGTGCTGAGCGGGATGCTTAACGCCATCGGCTATTCGCAACCGCTGTACTTCCTGATGTACACGGTACTGATCATCTTCTTCTGCTTCTTCTACGTTTCGATTATTTTCAATCCCAATGAAGCCGCCGACAACATGCGCAAATACGGCGGATTTATTCCCGGCATCCGGCCGGGCAAGAACACGGCCGAGTACATGAACAAGATCCTGACCAAGATCACCGTGGTGGGCGGCCTGTATCTGTCGATTCTCTCGCTGCTCCCGGTGATCATGATCAGCGGCATCAAGCTTCAACGGCTGCCGGTGATGGGCAACTGGATCGACGCGCACTTCCCGCGCTGGCTGCTGGACGGCCTGGGAGTGAACTTTTATTTCGGCGGGACTTCGCTGCTGATCGTGGTGGGCGTGGCCATGGACACGGTAAACCAGATCGAGGCGCAACTGATTATGAGACATTATGAGGGCTTTACGCCGCGGGCGGGACGGATTCGAGGCCGCCGCAGCAGCGTTTGAGGAGGGAGCCTCAAGTTTTTCGGTCCACGATGAACCGGTTATGCGTGATTATTTTCGGTCCCCCAGGTTCGGGGAAAGGTACACAAGCTGAGTTACTGCGGGATTACTTCGGGGTCGCGCATATCTCCACGGGCGATATGCTGCGAGAAAGCGTCGCCTCGGGAGACGCCCGGGGACGCGAGATCGCTGCCATCATGAATTCAGGGAACTTAGTTCCCGACGAGATGGTGAACTGCATGGTGGAGGAGCGGATCGAGCAGCCGGATTGTGCGGCTGGATTTATCCTCGATGGGTATCCGCGAACGGTGGCTCAGGCCAAGTTGTTATTGGAGCTACTCGGTAGGGAGGGGATCGCGCCCGTGGTGGTCCATTTGCGGGTTGATTATAATGAAATTGTCACCCGCCTCTCTAGCCGCCGAGTGTGCCCTGCTGACGGAGCGGTTTATAACTTGATCACGAATCCGCCGGCGGTCCCAGACGTGTGTGATCGTTGCGGATCTAAATTATTGATTCGAAAAGATGATCGCCCTGAGGTGGTGCGTGAAAGGTTGAGCGCCTACGGGCGCAAGTCGACGCCGGTTCTGGAGTTTTTGGAGACCGCAGGTTATAGGCCGTTCGAGGTGGAAGGCGGGTCCCGTACTCCGCAAGCGATTGTACGGGAGATTGTTGGTTTAATCGAGGCCCATCAGGGCAAGGCAGCATGATCGTGCGCAAAAGTTTAGCGGAATTGGAAAAGATGCGCGCGGCAGGTCTGTTGGTTTGGAAGGTTTTGGACACGCTGAAGAAAATGGTGGCGGAGGGCGTGACCACTCACGACCTCGAAGTCGTCGCGGAAAAGCTGATCGCGGAAGCGGGAGCCCGTCCGGCGTTCAAGGGTTATTCGACACCCAGCGCGCCGACCAAGTTTCCGTTTGTCTTATGCACTTCGGTCAATGACGAGATCGTGCATGGGATGCCGTCGCAGAAGAGAGTGTTGAAAAGCGGAGATATCGTTTCCATCGATACCGGCGTGCAGTTGAACGGATATTACGGCGATTCCGCGATCACGGTGGCCATCGGCGAAGTCTCGGAAGAGACCAAGCGGCTGCTGGAGGTCACGCGCGAATCGCTCGAACTGGCGATTGAGAAGGCGCGGCCGGGCAACCGGCTGTTCGATATTTGCGGGACCGTGGAGCGGCACGTGACCGCCAACGGATTCACGGTGGTGCGGGAATTTGTGGGCCACGGCATTGGCACCAAAATGCACGAAGAGCCGCAGGTTCCGAATTACATTGACCGGAAGAACGAAAATCCGCGGCTGAAAGAAGGTATGGTGCTTGCGATCGAGCCCATGGTCAATGCGGGAACGTCGGCCAGCCGCGTGAAGCCCGACCGGTGGACCGCAGTTACGGAAGACGGGAAATATTCCGCCCATTTCGAGCACACCGTGGCGGTGACTGCTGCGGGTCCTTGGGTGTTGACCAGGCCCTGAATGGCGGAGAACGCCACAGTGGTCGAGCTTCTGCCGAGCGCCGCGTACCGGTTGAAGCTGGAGAATGAAGATCTGGTGGTGGCGCACGCGGCCGGCGCCGCCGGGGTGAATTTTGTAAGGGTCCGTCCCGGAGACCGCGTGCGAGTGGAACTTTCGCCGCACGACCCAACGCGGGGCAGGATCGTGGAATTGTTGACGAAAGGACAAATATGAAAGTCCGGGCATCAGTGAAAAAAATGTGCGATAAGTGCAAGGTCGTGCACCGCTACGGCGTGGTGCGGGTGATCTGCACCAATCCGAAGCATAAGCAGCGGCAGGGATAACGGGAGAAAACAATGGCGCGTTTAGCAGGCGTGGATCTACCGGCGAAGAAGCGAACCGAAATCGGGCTGACCTACATTTACGGCATCGGGCGTACGCGGAGCAAGTCGCTCTGCCACCGCGCGGGCGTGAATCCGGACAAGAAGGTGTCCGATTTGACCGAGGACGAGGTCAACAAGATTCGCCAGATTCTGGAGGCCGAAGGCTCGGTTGAAGGCGACTTGCGCAAGGAAATTTCGATGAATATCAAGCGGCTCATCGAAATGGGCTCGTATCGAGGCCTGCGGCATCGCCGCGGACTGCCGGTGCGCGGCCAGCGAACGCATACCAACGCCCGTACGCGGAAGGGTCCGCGGCGCGGCACTGTGGCGAATAAGAAGAAAGCGGCAGCGAAGACTTAAAGGGATCAACTGATGGCAAAAGCAGCGGCAAAATCAGCGTCGAAAGCCGGGAAAAAGAAAGCTTTCAAGAAGAAAGAAAAACGATCGGTTCCCACAGGCCTGGTGCATGTGCAGGCATCGTTCAATAATACGATCATCACCATCACGGATCCGATCGGGAACGTGATCGCGTGGTCGAGTTCCGGTTCGCTGGGTTTCCGTGGCTCGCGCAAGGGAACTCCTTTTGCCGCCCAGCAGGCATCGCTCACAGCGGCGAACAAGGCCAAGGAATCCGGTTTGCGATCGGTGGAAGTTCGGGTCAGCGGGCCCGGAGCCGGCCGTGAATCCGCGGTTCGTGCGCTCGCCACCGCGGGCATTGAGGTTCGTTCCATTCGGGATCGTACGCCTATCCCACACAATGGATGCAGACCGCCCAAAAAGCGTAGAGTCTGATTCGTAGAATTTTGGAAGCAGGACGAAGGCCGCATCGGCCGTAAACTGCACCGACCTGAAGTAGCAAGGAGGTTCGATTGGCAAGATATATTGGTCCCGTGTGCCGGCAGTGCCGTCGCGAGGGGATGAAGCTTTTTCTCAAAGGGGAACGCTGCCACACCGAGAAGTGCGCCATTGAAAAGCGCAACTTCGCTCCCGGACAACACGGCAAGGATCGCAAGCCGAAGCTGGTGGGATACGGTCTGCAACTGCGCGAAAAGCAGAAGGCGCGCCACTATTATCAACTTCTCGAAGGTCAATTCCGCAACCTGTACGAGAAAGCCCTGATCATGAAGGGCATCACCGGCGAGCACATGCTCAATATGCTCGAACGGCGCCTCGATAACACGATTTACCGCATGGGTCTGGGGACGTCGCGAGCGCAATGCCGGCAACTGGTGCGTCACGGGCATATCGACGTGAACGGGCGCAGAGTGGACATCCCGTCGTTTCAAGTGAAGCCCAACGACGTGATCGAGGTTCGCGAAGCGAGCAAGAAAAATCCAACCATTCTGCACGCGCGAGACGCTACGGCGCATGCCCCGAGCCCCAACTGGCTCGAAGTGGATCGCGAGGCACTACGCGGGCGCGTGCTCGGGCAGCCCAAGCGCGAGGATTTGGTGCAGATTCAACTGAACGAGCAACTGATCGTCGAATTGTATTCGAAGTAAAGAGGAGTCTAAATAATTATGTTCAAAGGATTCCAAAAACCGAAGCGGCTTGTCGCCAACACGGAAACCCTGAATGAGCGGTATGGAATGTTTACCGCGCAGCCATTCGAGCGTGGATTCGGATCCACGATCGGCACCGGCCTGCGCCGCGTGCTGCTGAGTTCGATTGAGGGGGCGGCCATCACCGCTGTTCGCATTGACGGCGTGGCGCATGAGTTCAGCCCGATTCCCGGCGTGGTCGAAGACGCAACCGATATCATCCTCAACCTGAAGCAGGTCCCTTTCAAGATGATGGGCGAAGGGCTGCGCACGGTTCATCTCAAGGCAGACTCGACCGGCGAAGTGATGAGCGGACAGATTGAAGCCGGGTCGGACATCGAAGTACTCGACCGGAACATGCATATCGCGACCATCGGTCCTGGTGGGAAGCTGGCCATCGAGATGCGCCTCAAGTCGGGGCGCGGGTACGTATCCGCGGACCGGAACAACGACGAAGACCTGCCGGTCGGCTACATCCCGATCGACTCAGTGCATTCGCCAGTACGGAAAGTCAATTTCTCGGTAGAATCGGCACGCCTGGGCCAGATGACCGATTACGATAAGCTCACCATCGAAGTGTGGACCAACGGAGCCATCTCTCCCGCCGATTCCATCGGCCAGGCGGCGAAGCTGCTCAAAGACCACATGGCGATCTTCATCAACTTTGAAGAGTTGCCGGAGTCCTCGGAAGAGCCGGCCGAGCGAGCTTTGAGCCAGATGAACGAGGTGCTGAATCGTTCGGTGGAGGAACTGGAGCTGAGCGTGCGTTCCTACAATTGTCTCAAGAACGCGAACATCCAGACCATCGGCGACCTGGTGCAGAAGACCGAAGCGGAGATGCTGCGCACCAAGAATTTCGGGCGCAAATCGCTGAACGAAATCAAAGAAATTCTCTCCGGGCTCGGGCTAACCTTCGGCATGAAGTTTGACGCCCAGGGGCGGCTCGTTTCGCCCGCTGGCCAGCCGGCCACCATCGGAGTTCCGACCGAATTCGAGGAGGTTGGTGGCGCGGACGAGGATGATGAGGACGATCTCGAGGACGATGAGGATGAGATCCGTCCTCCCACGGAGTAACGATGCGGCATAAGGTAGCGGGTTACAAGCTCAAGCGCAACCTCGGTTCGCGCAAAGCGCTGTTCAAGGGACTGGTCACCAGCGTCATCGAGCACGAGCGCATTATCACCACGGTCCCCAAGGCGAAGGCCATCAAGCCGCTGGTGGAGCGCATGATCACGCTCGCCAAGCGCGACACGCTGCACACGCGGCGGCAGGCGGCGGCGTTTCTCGAGACTCCCGCCGCGGTCAAGAAGCTGTTCGATAAACTGGGCACGCGTTTCGGCCAGCGCAACGGCGGCTACACGCGGGTGATTCGCCTCGGCAACCGCAAAGGCGATGGCGCGGAACAGGCCATGATCGAACTGGTCGGTTCCGAGCTCGTGAAGCGCGCCGCGGAACGCGCCAAGCGTAAGGAAGAGCGGCTGAACGCGATTCGGCAGGGCAAAGAAGAAGGCGAAGCCCCGGAGGAGTAGTCCGGCGCTTCGAAACTAAGCCGCGAAACGGAGGCCCTGCAGGGCCTCCCGCCCTTTCTCATTCGTCTCTGAAAGGGCCTCCGCTTTCACTCCAGCGTGGCCGCACGCCGTCTTCAATCGAACCGAGGACGGTAGGTCTTCCTGCGATCCGGCCATGAATTCAGCCAGGTACAGCAGAGAGGGCAAAGCCCGCGCCGACCGTTCTGGACGGTGGTGCCATAGGACGGCATCCACCATCGCGTCGGTGAATTTCCATTGCGTCAAAGTTTCCGCTCCCACCTCAGCATGGGATAGTCCGGACAAACACACTTCGGATTGCACTAATGCACATCCGCCATCGACCAGACGGCGGAGGCGCTCTAGAAACGCGCGAGGCATGATGGCGAACGCCACGCGACCTACATCGTGAACCAGGCCTCCGAGGAACGCCTCGGCGGGATCCACGGCCAAACTGGAGCGCCGCGCCAGTGTCTCCGCGGCCTGCGCCACATCGAGCGAATGATTCCAGATGGAATGTAGGAGCGGCGAAGAGTAGATCGGCCGGAAGGTGGCGCCCAGCAAGATTTTTCGCGTCGCATCGAACCCGATATGAGAGATCGCATGCTGGATGGTCGCAACCGGCGTTCCGCGGCCGTAATAACTGGAATTGGCGGCCTGCACCAACAAGCCGGCCAACACCGGGTCGAGCGAAGCCACCTGCACCAGTTCGCCGATCCTCACCTCCGGGTTGGTGACGCGCAGAACAATCTCCTGGGCCGCGCGTGGAAATACCGGAAGGCGGTTGATCACCCGGTTCACATCCGCGCGGCTCGACAGTTGCAGGTAATTCATCATGGTCTCGACGACCGGGCTGGGGGAGAGAGCCTCCGCCTCGAAGTGCTGATCGAAGTCGTCGCATATTTCGAGAGCTGCCACCAATCTGGCTTCGGCGGCATCCGCAATCGGTTGCCGCTTCCAGAAGACCTCGAGAAGACGGCGAACTGGCTCCGCTTCCGCCTCGATTCCCGGATGATGGTATCGGGCAGCTTGTTCGACGAGGGCAGCTTCGGACGCCGAAAGTCCCAGCGCACCGGCGAGTTCACGGACCCAGGTGGCCACACGTTGGCAGTGAGCCTGGATCCCTTCGGTCCCCGGGGCGATGGATGACTGAACTTCCGTTCGGTTCACAGAAGCCTTATCGGCCAGGAGAGTGAGAGGTACATCTCGGACTTTCCGTCGGACCAACGGCTGTATTTTCTGTGAATTACCATTGAGCCATGGCTTCCCTTGACTGATCAGAGTGTCCCACCGTGGAGACCATCCCCTGCAAGCGCAGCGGTGCATGGGTATTTCGAGAAACGCGAACGCCAGTCTCCGTTGTTTTCGACAATCTGGAAGCAGGAGCCTCGATCAGGCGAGATCCTGGACTGGTTCCATTTGTCGCGCAATCAGGTGGCCGCCGTGGTCGAGTTCGCGGCTCATTCGCCGTATAGGACAGTTTGATTCCGGCAAATCTGTCGGGTTGGACTTGAGAATGATGTCCAATCGGCAGGCCCGGTTTGGACAATCGAACTGCCCCGGCTATTGGAATGCACGCGAGGGCGGAAGGCAGAAGCCGGTACCTTCCTGACTTAATCGCGCCGAGGTTAAATCGCCCATCGTGATCGGTCAGAACGGTTTTAAGGGCGACCTGTTTTTCCCTTCACATATACGCCCGGAGCTCGACTTTCGACGTCTCGAGTGGTTCTCCGCTCTGATCGATCACTCGGCAAGCGATGCAGGTCGTCTTAGCGAGTTTCGGAGTAATGAGCTCAGAATGGGGACATTTACCAGCATAAAGAAAAACGCGATCGTAAGGCTGATCCCGCGAAACCTTGGACTGACTGTAGTATAAAATAATCAACGCGGCGCCAATAGTTTTACACCTCAAAGCCGCCGAACCCGATCCGTGAGCAGAGAAAAAGGCGAAGCTCCCGCCGAATAGGTCAGAAGCTTCGCCCCGATCGCGTCCGTAGAGACCTTCGTGATCGAGCACGTGGAGAGGCGTCCAGCGTATTTAACGGCATGCGCTTCGATTCAAGCTGTGGCATTCGAGCGCATTCAGGACCAGGACCACCCGTCCGTCTCCCATAATCGCGGCGCCTTGAAACTCCCGGCATTGCTCCAATCCCCCTGACAAGGGTTTCACCAATACCTCCACCTCCCCCAGGAATTTGTCGACCGCCAGACCGTATTTCACTGTGCCTGCCTCGACGATGGCGACGCAAAGTTGCTGAAGACCCGCGCCGCGCACGTTGCGCTTGGCCGAAACCAGACCCAACATCGCCGCAAGATTGAATAGAACGTAAGTTGTTCCCCGGACCTGCGCCAGGGTGACCCCTCCGTATTGATGTGCCTCTCCCGGCTGCAACTTGACCATGTCGCGAATGTTGCTCAGCGGCAGAATATACTGCTGGGATTCCGTTTCCAGTAAGATACCCTTCGAAATCATGAGACTGGCAGGGAGTTTGATCAGCAGGCTGGTGCCTTTGCCGAGCTTCGACCGAATTTCGATGGTGCCTCGCAGGTTGCGAACGTTACTGCGGACCACATCCATGCCGACTCCGCGGCCAGAAACGTCCGTGAGCTTCGCCGCAGTCGTCAACCCCGGGAGGAACACCAATTGAAACGCGGCCTCCTCAGACATCGCGGCAGCGGCTTCCGGCGTCAGCAACCCCTTGTCGACGGCTTTCCGCTTGAGGGCGTCGACGTCGAGCCCCCGCCCGTCGTCGGTAACCTCTATCGTCACCCCGCCCGCCTCATACATTGCTCGCAGGGTCAATTGCCCAAACGGGTCCTTCCCCTTAGCCTGGCGTTCCGCGGGCGGCTCAAGACCGTGGTCGACCGAATTCCGGATCACATGCACCAGCGGATCGCCGATCTGTTCGAGGATGGTCTTATCGAGCTCGATTCCCTCGCCTTCTATGACCAGCCGAACTTCTTTTCCCAGAGACCGCGCGAGGTCCCGCACGAGGCGCGGGAATTTCTGGAAAACGGTCTTGACCGGCAGCATCCGAATCGACATGACGCTGGTCTGGAGTTCGTCGGCAATACGCGAGATGCTCGACCCAGCCTCTTTCAGTTCCTTAGCCGTTCCCGCAACATCCGCGCCGTCATTCAGTTTCTGGATGAGGAGCGAGAAGGCCCCGCGGGCGACCAACAGTTCCCCGACCACCCGCATCAAGCGATCCAGCTTGTCCTGCTCGATTCGAATCGTCGCGGGTACGGCGGAAGCGGCCGGCGGGTCCGGCTGTGCTTTCGCCTGGACTTGGGCAGCCGGGTCTGGAACGGATGATTTGTCCGGAGCTGACATGCGGTCCAGAGCGGAACGAGCCGCCTGAAACGCGGCGCCCAGGGCGGAGCGTTCATCCGTCCCCAACGCCGCACCGGTTCTCATCGCCGCATCCAGGATGCGGAGTTGTTGCGCCAACGGTTCTTCCAGTTCGGGGCATTTCCGGTACTGAACAGCGGCCGACCACGTGGTGAGACCGCGACGATAGGTTTCGAGGACGGGTCCGGTTGAGTCGCTATGCTCTTCCATGCGCCGGAAGCATCCCGCGATCATCTCGACACACTGGGATGTCGCGTTGAGAAACGCGGCTTCCCGCCCGTCCCCGGTTTGGCCGCCGGGGGGTGGGTGACCCACCGCGGGGCTGATCACCCCGAAACGCGCCAGCAGCTCCGGCGAGACCGGCCTACCGCCACCAAGGCTCCCCATCAGGCTCCGGATGGTATCGCAGGTCTCTAGTGCGGCTTGGACCGTCTCGTCAGGCACCGGTCCCGCGCTCATTCCCCGGAACGGATCGAGCAGGGACTCCAGTTCGTGAGCTGCCCGGAGCAGCAGTTGCAGCGGATGGCTAGCCATCAGGGCGCCGCCTTTGACGTATCCCAACACCAGTCCGGCATTGCCTTTTATACTGTGGACGCCCCGAAAGAGCGAGTCCAGGTAATCCCGTGACGCCGAATCCGTTTCGAGCGCAAGCGCGTCCCGTTCCATTTCCTCCAAGTGATCTTCGCACTCCACCACGAACAGTTCGAATGCCTCCGCCGGGATGGAGCCAAGCAGGGCTACATCCGCGGCTTGGTCCTCCCGCGCCCGGATACGCAAATCGCATTCGCCTTCGACGAAAACGAACACAGCCTCAATGGCCGCTTGATCGCGGTCGGTGACGAGCAGGATCTCCCACCAGAGATAGCAGTGCTCGGCCTCGAGCGATGACAGCAGCGGTACCTGGTCCAGCTGAGCCGTGATATGCGCGTATCCCAGGTCCCGCAAATCGTCGAGCAGCGTAACCGGG
>JBEKBK010000085.1:0-20535 GCA_050015435.1 Bryobacteraceae bacterium | reverse complement strand
CTTGGACTTCCGTCATTGTTCGAGGAACTGTCGGCGTAACCGACTCGAACCGCCGTGTACGGACCCGTACGCACGGTGGTGTGGCAGGGGTCGGCGGGTGACCGTCGCCCCTATGCCGATCAGTCCGGTTCGAGGAAGTCGAAGACTGGTCGTTAGTGCCCCACAACGGGTACGGAACCGCCAGCTTTGGCCGCTCTCACGACTACTCTTCGCAGCGTGATCATCGGATTCACCGACGCCGCCCGTCGCGCGTCCATCGCGGACACTCCGTCAAAAGGGTGGACAGTAGACGTGTACCGACAAGCGCGATCAGAATCCCCCCGCATAATCCAATGAAGGTCAATCGGGCTGCGTAGGTGCACCGGCTATACATTTTCGGATGCGCATTCGGCAACTATACGGCCATGCGCGCGCCGTATGTTGAAACACTATTCGGATGAAAAGGCCGCCAGGCCTTTTGTTCGGTTTAGCCTCCGCCAAAGATCGTTAAAACGGCTTTCACCCAGCTCATCCTTGAGCTGGAAATGATACTCAGTTGGTGAGCCGTGGTGCCACGCTGATCGCTCCAGAGTCGTGATCGAAAGATCGAAGGGTCCGGCCGTCAGGATCAGGATCGCACCAATTCTTGTTTCAATTTGAAGTTCCATTTCCACACCTCATAGATCGCCGGATACACCACCAGCTCCAGCAGGAAAGACGTCAGAATGCTGCCGATCATCGGCGCGGCGATACGCCTCATCACATCGGCACCGGCTAGCGGACCACATAATCAAAACAAGCCCCAGGAACATGCAGGCCACCGTCATGAACTTGGGCCGGACGCGCTTCACGGCCCCGTGTCGAATGGCTTCCTGCAGTTCCGCCAGGTTGCGCAAACGGCCGTCTTGACGCGCCTGATTGTAGGCCAGGTCCAGATACAAGAGCATAAAAACCGCTGTTTCCGCATCCACTCCCATCAAGGCGATTAGTCCCACCCACACGCCGATGCTCATGTTGTAGCCCAGAAAATACAGGTGATGTTTTCCCGAACCTCTCGCTTCGCTTCTTCGACATAGCTTCCGATGTCCCGGAGGGGTTCGTCTTGCACTTTACGACAAACCCCGCTGCAGCGTTTTCATAGGATCACATGCTGCTGCCGCAGTCGCTCGGCTCATCGATCGAGACGACCGGTCTCCTGCCATACTCGATCAGCCCGCCTCTTGGTGCATCTAGCCGGAAAGGTCGACAGATCAAAGCTCGATCACCGGCCGCCCCGCACACAGCGAAGTTGCCGCTATCAAGGCCGGGACTCGATGTCCTCGCCGCTCTTCGACGATGCCGTCTCGGCCATCCAAGCGCAATGTCCACGCTGAAGTCGACATGTTCGGCCACAAATCCACTCGTGGCTCGGCGTACCGCACTCAACTCTTCTGCTACCTCAAGTCCTGTGGGCGCGATGAGCTGAACACCCTGAACCTCTGAATGGGCGTCGATTCCATGACTGCCCCGAAAGCGCCTTACTCGCTGTCGCCGCCGACCTTCAACACCGCCAGGAACGCCTCTTGGGGAATCTCCACGCGCCCGACCCGCTTCATGCGGCGCTTCCCCTCTTTCTGTTTCTCGAGGAGCTTGCGCTTGCGCGAAATGTCGCCGCCGTAGCATTTCGCGAGCACGTTTTTGCGCATCCCGGAAATGGTTTCGCGCGCGATTACCTTGTTGCCGATCGCCGCTTGAAGCGCCACCTCGAACATCTGGCGCGGAATCAACTTCCGTAGGCGCTCGATCAATGCTTTGCCGCGCTCGTAGGCGAAGTCGCGGTGCACGATGAGCGAAAGTGCGTCGACCGGTTCACCGGCCACCAGCACGTCCAATTTCACCATGGGCGAAACACGGTGCCCGGAAAAATGATAATCGAGCGATGCATAACCCCGCGAAGCCGACTTCAGGCGGTCATAGAAGTCCAGAACAATCTCGTTGAGCGGCAGTTCATAGACCAGGAGCACCCGTCCAGTTCCGATATATTCAAACTTCTTTTGAGTACCGCGCTTCTCTTCCAGCAATTTTAAAATTTCGCCGAGCGAATCCTCACGCGTGATGACGGTGGCGTCGATGATCGGCTCCTCCACCTGTTTGATCTCGGACGGGTCGGGGAACTTGGTCGGATTGTCGACTTCGAAGACCCGGCCATCCGTAGTGGTCACCTTGTAGCGGACGCCCGGTGCGGTGGTGATCAGGTCGATTTTGAACTCGCGCTCCAGGCGCTCTTGGATGATTTCGAGATGGAGCAGTCCCAGAAAGCCGCATCGAAAACCGAAGCCAAGCGCCACCGAGTTCTCCGGCTCAAAGTTGAACGCGCTGTCGTTGAGGCGAAGCTTTTCCAAGGCATCGCGCAGAAGCCCGTGCTCGTGAGATTCGATCGGATACAGCCCCGCGAAGACCAGCGGCTTCAACTTCTCGAAACCGGGCAGCGGCTCCGCCGCGGGATTGGCGTGATCGGTGATCGTGTCGCCGATCTGCGCGTCCGAAACGGTCTTGATATTGGCGAAGACGAACCCAACCTCGCCCGCGGAGAGCTCCGTGCATGGAACCGGCTTGGGCGACTGATACCCCAACCCCTCCACTTCATGCACGCTGCCGTTCGACCACAGCCGGATCTTCTGGCCCATCTTCAGCCGTCCGGAAAAGACGCGCGTCAGAATGATGACCCCGCGGTAAGGATCGAACCAGGAATCGAAGATCAGCGCGCGAAGCGGATCGTCAGGCGAGCCCTTGGGCTGCGGCACCAGGTGGACCACAGCTTCGAGCACATCTTGAATACCGATGCCGTTTTTCGCGCTCACCAGAAGCGCGTTGCTCGCGTCCAACCCGATCAGGTGCTCAATCTGTTCCCGCACCCGGTCCGGTTCGGCCGAGGGAAGATCGATTTTGTTGATGACCGGGATAATCTCCAGGTTGTGGTGCAGCGCCAGATAGGTGTTGGCCAGCGTCTGCGCCTCCACGCCTTGGGAAGCATCCACCACCAGCAGAGCGCCTTCGCAGGCTTGCAGGCTGCGCGAAACTTCATACGTGAAGTCCACATGCCCGGGAGTGTCAATCAGATTGAGCTGATAATCCAGGCCGTCTTGGGCCCGGTAGTTCAGCCGCACGGCGTGGGCCTTGATGGTGATGCCGCGCTCGCGCTCCAGGTCCATCGAATCCAGCACCTGCGCCATCATCTCGCGCTGCGAAAGCGCGCCCGTCGCTTCCAGCAGACGGTCGGCTAGCGTCGACTTGCCGTGATCAATATGCGCAATGATACTGAAGTTCCGGATGTACGCGGGATCCATGCGGTATGATGAAGCTCAGAAATCCGGAGATCTTCCGGACCCCTAATTATCCCACGATGTCCAAACAACCGGCCGAATGGACGCTTAGCTCCAACACCGATGCACGCGGACTGAGGTTCGCGATCGTCGTGGCGCGGTTTAATTCCGGGATCACCGCGAAGCTCCTGGACGGAGCCCGCCAGGCTCTCGAGCACGCCTCTGCCGGGCACTTTGAAGTGTTCTACGTTCCCGGATCGTTCGAGCTTCCGTTGGCGGCCAAAATGCTCGCCCTCAAGCAGGATTATGACGCGATCATCGCTTTAGGAGCCGTCATCCGGGGCGAAACGCCGCACTTCGATTATGTTGCAGGCGAGGCGGCACGAGGATTGCAACAGGTGGCGCTCGAGTTCGGGCTACCCGTCGCCTTCGGAGTGCTGACCACCAACACCCAGGAACAGGCGGAAGCACGGGCCGGCGGCAGCGCGGGGAATAAAGGTTACGACGCCGCGATGACCGCCATTGAAATGGCCCGCTTCGGCCAAGCCGTCGCGAAAGCGGCGCGCACGTAGCACCATGCCCGCACGTCATCGATCCCGGCAACGCGCCCTTCAGGTTTTGTTCCTGTGGGATCAGCGGAAACAGGCCATCGACGAAGCCATTTCCTCGTTCTACGAAACCCTGGGCGCGGAAGAAGATCAGCCGCTGCGGACCGCGCCCGACGAATTCATGGAAGCACTGGTCCGCGGCGCTTCCGGCAATGCTCCGGATATCGACCGCCAGATCACCGAAAAATCGGAGCATTGGCGGCTGGAACGCATGCCCGCCGTGGACCGCAACATCCTGCGCCTGGCCGTCTACGAGATGAACGAACTCAAAACGCCCCCGCCGGTGGTCATCGACGAGGCCTTGGAACTGGCCCGGCAATTCTCCGGCGACGATTCGGTGTCGTTCATCAACGGTGTGCTGGACGCGGTGCATCGCGGCGCGGCGTGACGCCGTCAGAGCATCCGCTTCGGGTCGTCCTGGTCGCGCCCCGCAATCCTCTCAACATCGGAGCCGCAGCGCGTGCCATGAGCAACTTCGGGTTCACCGAGTTGCGGCTGGTCAATCCTTACGAAGTCGCGTTTCGCGAAGCTCGCTCCGCGGTAAAGGCGCAGCACGTTCTGGCGGCCGCCCGCGAATATCCGTCGCTCGCTGACGCCATCTCGGATTGCGCCTTAGTGGTGGGCACCACCGCCATCGGGAATCGCGAACTGGAGCATCCCGTGCGCCGCCTGGAACGAGGCGGACGCGTGATTCGCCAGCAGCTTGCCACGGCGCCCGTCGCGCTGCTGTTCGGATCGGAGAAGTTCGGCCTCTCGAATGAGGACATGAGCTACTGCCATTGGCTAATGCGGATCCCGACCCGTGAGGAGCACGGGTCGATGAATCTAGGACAGGCTGTAGCCGTTTGTCTCTACGAGATCGTGCGCAATCCGGCGGCGGCCCGTGCCCAGCCGGAATCTCGCCGGCCTGCCGCCGCGCAGGACGTGGAGCGTCTCACGGGCCTGCTCGAAGAAGTGCTGGAACACTCCGGTTATGTGCACACCCGCGTGGCTGGGTCCACACGCTTGAAAATCCGGCGGCTGGTGCGGCGCATGAATCTGGATATGCATGACGCCCAAGTGTGGCTCGGAATGTTGCGGCAGATTCTCTGGAAGCTGGTATCCTGAGTCTTCCAGCAGTTTGAACCGCACCCGAACAAATGACGAAAGTGACCCTGCACTACGACCTCACCCGGCCGTTGACGGAAGAAGATCTGGAAAACATATCCGACGTTCCGAGTACCTACGGCATGGTGCGCGTTCAGGTCGCGCCCTCACTCGATAAGCTGATCGTGGATTACGACGCTTCGCGGCTGATGAAAACGGACGTCGAGGCGGAACTGGCCCGTCACGGTCTGCCGATTCGCCCGCCTCTTCTTTAACCTCCGCATGCTAGCATCACCATAGTGAGGGCTCCCGCTTGCTCGATTTCCTAAAGCCGCCGGTACAGGCGTTTCAGGATTTCATTGTGTTGAGCGGAAGAGCAATCGGAAACGTCTTCCGCGCTCCTCACTACGCCGGCGATATCTTCCTTCAAATGGACACGATCGGGGTGGGTTCGCTTCCGATCGTAATGTTGATCGGTCTGTTTAGCGGGCTGATTATGGGGCTCCAGATGTCGCGCGCCCTGGCGACCTACGGCGCGCAAGGGCAAATCGGCCAGATCGTCTCCCTCACGCTTATTCGCGAACTAGGGCCAGTGCTCACGGCTCTGCTGGTTGCGGGCCGGAACGCGAGCGGGATTGCGAGCGAGCTCGGCTCCATGAAAGTCACCGAGCAAATTGACGCGATGCGCGCGCTCGGCACGGATCCTACCCAGAAGCTGGTCACCCCACGCCTGATTGCCATGGCCGTCGTGCTGCCGTTACTCACCGTCATAGCCGATTTCATTGGACTCTTTGGCGGTTACCTCATCGCGAATTACCGGTTTGATATCCAGTTCTCGCAATACTGGACTTCGGCCTGGCAAGTCCTCGAATATAACGATGTGGTGCAGGGGTTGTTGAAACCTTTTACCTTCGCCCTCATCATTGCATTGGTGGGCTGTTTTTATGGAATGAGAACCAGCGGCGGCACGGAAGGGGTCGGGCGATCTACCACGAAGGCCGTCGTCGTTTCGTCGATCTGGATCTTTATCACCACCACGTTCATTGCTCAGATCTTCGTGAATCTCTGAACTTTCATGGCCAGCGAGCCCGAGGTCCTCAGATTCGAAGATGTTAGCGTGCATTTTGACGATGCGGTGGCGCTGGACCATGTTTCCTTCGAGATGCATGCGGGGGACACACGCATCGTGCTCGGCGCGGCTGGCAGCGGCAAGACCACGCTGTTGAAGGTTGCTTTGGGGTTGGTCCAGCCCGATTCCGGCCGGATCTACGCATTTGGGCAGGACGCCACCAACCTTCCGGAGACCGCCTGGTTCGACATTCGGAGCAAGATGGGCGTCCTGTTCCAGGAGGGCGGGCTGTTCGATTCGATGACCATCGCCGAAAATGTCTCATATCCTTTGGAAAACCAGCATGCTGCTGAGAAGACGGGTCCTTCAACCAATGGGAACGTCGGCGAAAAAGTACGTGAAGCCTTGCGGTTCGTGGAACTGGAGCAAACGGTCGACAAATTTCCGAGCGAACTTTCCGGCGGTATGCGCCGCAGGGTTGGAATTGCGCGCGCCATTGTGACAGAACCTCAACTGGTCTTGTATGACTCGCCGACGGCGGGTCTCGATCCCATCACTGCCAATACCATCGTCAATCTGATTCTCAAGGAGCGGGATTTGCGTAACACCGCTTCCATCATGGTGACTCATCGCTATCAGGACGGGCATCTGATGGCCAATTTTCGCTACAATCCCCACAGTGGCCAGATTGAGCTCGCTCCGCCGGCCGGCGCCGGGGATCGTCAGGAGAAAACCGAATTCTTTGTCATGCAGGAAGGCCGGCTGGTGTTTGCGGGGACGCAGCCGGAATTGAAGGCTTCCGAAGATCCTTATGTCCGGAAATTCGTCAAATGAAGTGTATGGCGCGCGTATAGACAACTGACCATGCCACAACAGACCAAAATCAAGTGGGCGCAGCTGCGTGTCGGAATCATGGCGATCGTGGCGCTTTCCATCCTCGGCTGGCTTATTTTTCTGCTCACTGGCACCAACGGCTTATTCAAGAGCAAATCGGACCTCTTCGCATACGTCGGAGATTCTTCCGACATCGCCGAGGGCGCACCCGTGCGGCTGAATGGCATCGTGGTCGGCCAGGTGCGCAGCGTAGCCTTGTCCGGTTCGAACGATCCCCGTCGTGTCGTGAAGATCGACATGCAAGTCGATAACGAGTACTTGCCCTCAATTCCGGTCGACTCCAAATCGCAGGTGGCCCAATCCAATCTGCTGAGTACCCGGTATATGAACATCACGAAGGGATCGAGCTCTCAGACCGTCCAGCCGGGCGCGGAACTCACGAGCGGAACCAGCCCCGCGCTCGAGGACTTATTCCAGCAAGGCGATACGACGCTCTCCGCTCTCCAGGACACCATCAAGAAACTTGACGGCATCATCGACGCCATTCAAGTGGGCCATGGAACGATCGGGAAACTGCTGGCGGACGAAACTTTATACAACCGGATTCTGGACCTTGCCAACGAGGGCGATAAGTTGGTTGGGACTCTCAACTCGACCGTGACCTCGGATCAGAACACCATCGGCAAGGTTCTGCACGATAACAACGCGTTGTACAACAACGTGCAGGATTCCCTGGCGCGCGTGAAAACTCTGGTGGACGATATCGACCACGGCCCGGGCGTGATCGGAAAACTGGTCCAGGACCCTGCGCTGTATGACGACACGCGCAACACCATCGCGGACGTGCGGCAGGTTCTGGCCGATATCAACGCAGGGAAGGGCACGGTCGGTAAGCTTTTGAAGAGCGACGATCTGCACAATCAAATCCAAGCCACCATCGGGCGGCTGGACTCCCTGCTCGACAAGATCAACGGCGGCCAAGGTACGCTTGGGCAGCTCTTGGTGAATCCGCAGCTCTACGACACCCTGAACGGGACCACCAATGAGCTGCACGGCCTGCTCAAAGACTTCCGGGCGAATCCGAAGAAATTCCTGCGCATCAAAATGAGCCTGTTTTAAGAACATGTGGCCGCGGCTGAGTAACCGATACGGAGCCGCGCGCGTCAGCAAGCGGTTTTTGCGCCGACCAACGTGAAGCAATTAGTGGTGAACGCCGCTAGTGGGGCAGGCCCCCTGGCCTGCGGCCGACGCCCTCGTCGGCCTTTCGATCGCTCCGAAAAGCCGGACACATTCATTAAACCAGGGGGTCCGGCGCGGACGGGGGCGTCCGGCCTACATACTAACGTGAAGCAATTAGTAATCAACGCCGATGACTTCGGCTTTACACGGGATGTCAATCAGGGAATCGTCGAAGCGCATCGCGAGGGCATCCTGACCGCCACCACGCTGATGGCCACCGGCGCCGCCTTTGATGACGCCGTCCGTCTGGCGAAGCAGAACCCGTCGCTCGACGTGGGTTGTCACCTGGTGCTGGTGGGTGAACCGCCGTTTGCTCCAACGGTGGCGCAACTCGTGCGGGATATCGCCGTCGCCCGCATCCGAATCTATGATGAGCTGGCGGCGCAGGTCCAGCGCATTATCAGCGCAGGCCTGCGGCCCTCGCATCTCGATACGCACAAGCACACTCATCTGTTGCCGCCGGTGCTTTCCGCAGTGGCCAGGATTTCGGAAGAATTTGGGATCCCCTGGGTGCGCAGACCTTTCGATTTCCCTCTGGTGCCGGGTGGTTCCGGATGGGCCGTGCGTGCGGTCAGCCGCAGTTTTCGCACGATGAGCGGTCACTTTGAGCGTGTCCTGACGCGGCACGGCTGCCGCTCCACGGATCACTTTGCTGGATTTCAACTCACAGGACGGGTGACTCCCGGCTCGTTGGTCGATTTGATTCGAGCGCTCCCCGACGGATCGACGGAGTTCATGTGTCATCCCGGCCGGTGCACCGACCAGTTACGCGCCGCAACCACGCGATTGAAAGACAGCCGGGAGCAGGAACTTCGCGCTCTTACCGCGCCGGAGGTGCGAGCGGCCTTGCGCGAGGCGCAGGTCGAGCTGATCAGTTATCGCGAGCTCTAAATGGCCCTTGCATCACTTGGCCGTGCGCAAACTGACTGCCCTCGCCTCTTGCGTCGGCCCATATAAACGCCGATACATGTCGGCATTCCGCAGGACCGTCTGAATGTAGTCGCGCGTCTCTGTGAACGGGACCGTTTCAATAAACTCGGCCGGTTCGCGAAATTCACCCCAGCTCGACCACACGCGCGCGCGGCTCAGCCCTGCGTTGTAGGCCGCGAGCGCAGCCTCCCAGCGTCCACCCACGCTGTCGGCGATCGATTTGAGGTAGAACGTGCCCAATTGCAAATTCAATCCCGGCTGAAACAGCTTTGCGGTCGAATACTGTGTGACTTTCAATCGCCGGCTCAGTTCGCGTCCTGTGGACGGCATGATCTGCGTCAATCCGCGAGCATTCGACCTCGACACCACTTTGGGATTGAATTCCGATTCCTGCCGGATCAGAGCAGCCATCAGGAACGGATCGAGTCCGTTCTGCTTCGAATAGCGTTCGAGATCCGTGCGATAAGGGATGGGGAACGCGAGCTTCCAGAAATCAAGCGGCGCCGACTCCACCGGAAGGTACAGGTACCCTCCGGCGTAATGCTTGATGTAACGCATTGCCTGGTCGGGACCTGCATGGCGGCTCGATAGCGCCGCCAACTCGGTCGCGAGGATGTAAGGCTGGTCGTCTGTCTGCGCCCCGAAACGCAACTCGCCTTCGGCCCAGTCGTCAAGACCGGCCGTTGTGAGCATTCGCGACCGTTCCAGCCGCGCCTTGGTGGTCGCATTGGGCTCGAAGTTCATGGTTCGTGCGCGGGGAGGAAACGCGACGCTGCGCAGAAACTGATTGACCGCTGCGGACGGCCCCGCCGGACCCGGCGTCGCGTTCAAATCGGCCAGCCGCTCCCGCGCCAGCACCGTGTAGTAATAGTTCGGATACTCGGTCGTGATTTCCGTGTAGTAAGCGCGGGCTCCGGCGGTGTCGTGGGAAGCCTCCGCGAGCCGTCCTAAAAAATACAACGCATCCGAAGCCTGCTGCGAAGCGGGGAACAGACGGACGTGTGCGCGCAGCAGATCCGCCGCATCCTCCCTGCGCCGCAGGTAGTGGCCCCATACGACTTTCCAATGGCACCCCGCCGCCTGCGAATCGTTCGGAAACGATTCGTAGCAGGCCCGATAGATCGGCTCATACGCGTCCATCTGATTCTCGACCAGATAGTGATTACCCGCCGCGACCAGCGCTTCCAGACGCCACTTCGAATTCGGATATTGGCGCCCCAGCCGGTCCAGCGCCTCCTTTACCTCATCCTGATTGTTCAGCCTCCGCGCGCACTGCAGCAGGTAATAAATGCGCTCCGCATCCGCTTCCGGGGCGGACACTTCCAGCGCATTCAAATAGCGTTGCGCGCGCAGCGTGTCCTTCGCGTTGTAATCCGCGATCCCGATTCGGACCTGCACCAGCTCACGCTCCGTTCCGCCAAGCTGCGGCACCAGCGCCTCCAGCTCTTGTTTCGCGCGCGCCGTATTTCCGGATTCAAGCAGCTTCAAAGCGCGGCCGAGCATCGCATCGGGCATCGCCGGCGGATAATTGTCCCCCAGCTGCGCACGAAGCTTGGTCAGTTCGGCGCTGGCCTGCGCCGCCTCGCTCGCATTGGGAAAACCGTAATAGATTCCCTGGTAGTAAACCACGGCGCTGACCGTATCGCCGGTCGCGGCGAACGCCGTCGCCATCGCCAGATCGCCCTGTGGCTGAGGGAGCGTTCCATAATACTTTCGGAGCAGCTTCAGCGCCTCGCCGGCCTTATCAGCCTGTTCCCAAGCCTTGGCCGCCAGAATCACAGAGCGAGCGACAAGCGGAGACGCCGGCGCCTGGTTCCAGACCGGTTCGAGCAGTTTGGGAACCGCGGAAAAGTTTCCGGATTCGAATTCCGATGACGCGTGGAACCACGCGACGTAATCGGCAAGCTTCGGCAGTCGCTTGCCCAGCGGTTGCAGCAGCGCGATGGCTGCGGCATAGCGTTGGCTTTCGAACGCCGTCACACCCGCCTTGAGATCGGCGAGTGGATCTCCCGCCGCGGCATAAGACACCACGCCCACGGTGGCGATCGCAACCGCCGCCAGCCCCGCCCTACGCCATGGGCCCCGGATACCCCGGGCCAAGCAGCGTTGCATCCTCATTGGCCAACTCCCGCACCAGCTCTGCATGTAGATAATCGCCGGTTTCGTGCCCCGGCGTTAGAAAGCGTTCCCGGAAAGCGTCCCGGGCGGCATCGATCTCCGCCCGTAAGGAACCATACAGGTCGCGCGATACCCGCCCGGCCTTTACCGCGGGACCTTGATAAAGCTGAATCTCCGCCACTTTGACGCGCGCAAAACGCTGCGCGGTCAGATCCCCTTTGCCCAGCACCGCTGAACTCTTGGGAGCCGTCAGCGCGGCGAGCTTGGCCAGAAACTCGATCGCCGCCGGATTGCCCGCGAAGGCCTTGCCGGATTCCACCACCGCCGCGTTCCACTCAGATTCATTGGATGCCACCCGCATTCGCGACAAAGCCTTGGTGAAATGTTCTATAAGATCCTGGCGGGCGCGCGCGATTTCCCCTTCGACCGAGCGGCGCAGCTCGTTGAACAGTTCGTCGAGATTTGTTTCCGCCACCAGTAGTTCCATTTTCGCACTGATTCTGTCCGTGCGGTGGTGGGTCAGCGCGGACCATCAGTTCTACCGGTCGCCGACAAACCAACCACGCGTGAACGGCGTTTCTCAGGAGTGATCCGGAACCATCACTGACCGGTTTTGGGCGGCACCGGCCCTTGTCGCTGCTACGAACGTCAAGCTGCATAGCCCTGGACTACGCGCCTTCATTGATTCCAGCTAGAACAAACTTTCGTCTTCATCGAAGATCTCTTCATCGGTAACGACGAAGCGGCTTCCCAGGTCGCTTCTCACGGTAATCGATGGGAAATGCACCTTCAATTTTCCAACACTCCTCATAACATGGCCGGTGCGCACTGCGCGTTCGTGCACTCGATGAATCGTGCGCTTCATTAGAACAGCGAGTTCTTCTCCAGTCGGGTATCTCCCACCAATAAACGACCGCCCCGACCCTATCCCGATTTTCCCGGAGCCCATTCCTATGAGACTTTCACGAGCTCCGGCCAATAAGAACCGAAGATACGGTATATCCACGACAGGATGGCCGCGAAACTGCCTTTCTGTGAACTGGCGGGTATTTGTCAAGATGAACGGAACAACGCGCTGCTCCCTAATCCCGGCTAACCCAAGACGCTTGAACAGCGCAGGTCGCACCTCATCAAGATGCGCAACGCAAGTGTCCAACTGCGCGGCTGCGAAATCGAGCTTCGCCTCGATCTTCCAACTGTCATAAAGACTGTCGGGCTCGATCACAATCTTGCACTGGCCTAGAAATAACAGACCATCCTTAAACGCGACCAGGTCGATGTCGGTGAGCTCGTGGTGAGCGACCTTAACCCGAAAATTGGTTAGCGCTTGAAACTCGGCCTCCTTAAATCGCTGCTGCAACTCGGAGACAGGCAAATAACCCTTCTTTTTCTGATCTAAATCGGTCTCCGTAGCGATTAAGGCGAGCAGGTTACGCTCGAAACGACTTCCGCGAATATAAGGTGTGGGTAGAAGAATAATGTTGCGTGACAGCAGCAATAGTGGCTTGTAAAAGAGGTCAATCCTTCCCGTCGCGGGCCGGGAGATGAATTGCTCGATCAGGCCATGGGCAACTCGCCCTGGCAATTCCGCCTCACGCGCCAGAAGCCGCACAAGCCAACTCCTATCGAGTTCAGGTACCGGCAGGTCCACAGTTCGGGCGCCCGACGCTCCGGTCGTCGGGCGACCGATCGAGTCACGATATACTGCGAGGCGTTCGTTCCACTTTTGACCTAAGAGGGCAATTGTATGGAGTACAGCCCAGGCCCGAGTCAATTCGTTGACAGTAAATCTTCCTGCCTTGGTTGTGACAACAGTCTCAAGGTCGATGACCTCGCAGACCTCGATCCCGAGGGCGTTTTTATATGCCCGTCCAAAGCAACGGGCGGCGGTTACAGCGTCGGTGCTCCCGACCTTTCTGAGAAAATCGAAGAACGTATCCGAATCGGCTAACGGAACGAGGTCACACTCTTTATGAACACTCACTTCCAGTGGGGCGAGAATGCTGTGCCGCACATGGTCCTGGTCGCCGGATCTCTCTGCTCCGACCACTGCGGCAAGGTCTGCCTCATGTCCACCCTGTTTTGCAACTAGGGATCGACGCTTTATTCCGATTTCCACATTCCTGTACGTATACAAGTCAAGTACCTGGAGCATTTCTCCATGAAGTTGCGCGAGCCGGAGAAGCTCATTCAAATCGGCGTCGCTAACAACGTGACTTGCGTCCAAGCCGTTTTTGGCAGCGGCAGAGTTAAGGATGGTATTTCCAGCATCGAGGACGGCACGGAATCGCCCTTCAAGCTCGGCCAACTGTGACATCGTTATTGTCAGCGGAACCGAGCCCAGCCCCGTACGCGCACTCCGCTGGAGGGCATAATGGGCGATTTCGACGAACCGAACTACGGCTCGCGCCATTTTTTCGGGATGGGCAGCAGCGCACGGCAAGGCGAGGGCCTCCGTGTCGATTTGGCTGAATAGATTCTGCAGGAATTCGCACACCCTAAGATGATGTCCGAACGTGTCGGCATCTTGCTCCGACAACGCGGGGCGGATTTCCTGCGAAAACAGGCGCTGCAATTCCTGGATGTGTACGAGACCCCTAAACTGGCCGATAAGTTTCTGTTCCTTCACTATCCGAAACCATTTGTCGAAGTTGTCCGTAAGCAATGGGCGGAGCCCTGCGGCGAAGCCTGTGAGGTCGTTCGACGCCGCCCGTCGGCGGAGGTCTTCGAGATGTTGTTTGAATTCTTTTTCGGCCACTCTTGTTTCTGTGCTCTTAATTCTATCGAGCGATCGCTGCTTCTGGCGCTCAGCCCGGAGGCGGCCGCCTGAGCAGACGCTAGCCATGGGAGCATACCTCGTTCGGATTTGGTTAGCGCACGCAACGGGCGCTACTGGTTTACCTGACAGCAAATACAGGCATGAAACTTCGCGGCGCAATTCGGATGATTGAGCACGATCGCTGGAGGCTGTCCGATGAGAAATGGAAGCCATCGTCTAATACAAGGATCAGGAGAAGAAGCGCCGTCTGACCATCGCGGCCATCCCTCGCTGGACCTCGATCCCAAGACGCAAAATAGTATCCTGAAACAAGCGGGCTGAGATGAGATACGACGTTTTGTTCGAGAAAACCGATACCGGTTACAGTGCGCATGTGCCGGATCTGCCTGGGTGCGTTGCGGCCGGAGCTACGCTCGAGGAAACTACGGACCTCATTCGCGGGGCCATTCGAATGCATCTAGCCGGTATTGCCGAGGATGGTGACCCGATTCCGGAACCGAAAACCATCGCAGAGTACATCGTCGCCGCCTGATGCTCGTTGCATAAACGGACTACGCTAAACTTGATACCGGTGCTTCGAAAAGTCGCATCGACAAGGAGAACAACGTGAATCGTATAGCCACCATGACCCTGTTTGTGGCTGTTTTTGGCGTCGCGGCTCTGAAGGCCCAGGACAACCCTTTCAGCGCGGACGCCAAAGGAGCCTATACCAGCATCAAGAACATCCTCCTCAAGGCCGCGGACAAAATGCCGGAGGAAAACTATTCATTCAAGACCGTTCCCGCCGTGCGGACCTACGGAGAAATGATCGCCCACGTCGCCGACGCTCAAATGGGCATTTGCGGCGCAGCCAATGGCGAGCAGAAGAAGGGGACTGCAGCTGGCAAGACCTCCAAAGCCGATCTCACGGCGGCGCTCAAAGCTTCATTCGACTATTGCGATGGAGTGTATAACTCGATGACCGATTCGGCCGGCGCAGCCAAGGTGAAAATGTTCGGACGTGAGATGACCAAGATCGGCATCCTCAATTTCAACACCATGCACGACAACGAAATGTACGGGACCATGGTGGCCTATCTGCGCATCAAAGGCATCGTGCCGCCTTCGAGCGAAGGCCGGCCGTAAAGTCTCATTTGTTTCGATAAGTTTCTGCGTCGACTGTATAACCGGTGAGGTTGGTCAGCGAAGACTCGTGCTCAATCTCATCGGCATTCCGGAGCATTTCCCTGGCTTCCCGCTTATGCCCGGTGTGTTCCAGCACGTCGGCGTAGGTTCGTAGAATCGGCGCCAGCAGCGGATGCCGGTTTCCGAACAACCGCACGGTGATCTCCTGGGCCTGCCGGATCGACTCCTCCGCTTCTTTCCAGCGTTTGGCGCGGCATTCAGTATCGGCCAGTACGTTGAGCGCAATCGCGAGCCGGGGCCCGTACCGTTCCTCGGCACTCTGCCAAATCGATACGGCAGCCTTGGCTTCTCGTATCGCCCCATCGAAATCACCCGAATCTGCCAACAACATCGCCAGATTGCCGCGCGCCGCTGCGAGCCCCCGGCTCTGATTCGCGCCGGCGCGCTCGAAGATTTGAATCGCTTGGCCAAACAGGTCCCGGGCTTCGGAATAGCGGCGTTCGGTTTGATACACCGCGGCCAGGTTCTGCAGGGGTGCGCCCAGTTCAATGCTATCCGGGCCGAGAGCTTCCTCCCGCATCAGGAGAGCCTGACGGGCGAAACGCTCCGCCTTGGTCAACTCTCCAGTCCTCGTATAGACCATCTGTAAGCCCATCAGGGCCAGAGTCCGGTCCAATTTCGGAGGATTGGGTTTGTCCCACAACGGCAGTGCACTCAAATAAGCTTTCTCTGCTTCACGAAATGCGCCCAGATCGAGATCGAGCGATCCGATTCGAAGTAAGGCCAACGCCGCATCGGCACAGTTTGTATCGGAGGGTGGTGAAGTCTTCAGCGCCGCCGCCAACACATCTCGGGAACCTGCGTAATCCTTAGTCGCGAGAAGCTTGTCTGCTTTATGGAAGGCTTCGGGCCATACTTTGCTCGGGGCCTCCGATTGCGCAAGGGCAGCCAGCGCGAAAGCCACCATGGCCCCCAGGCGAACACCCGAGAATACGTGCATAATCTCGCCCTCTGTCCGGTAGACATCGGACGAATCACTGATTTTCGTTACATTGGGGTTACAGAAAAATGTTAAAAAACGTTAAGGATTCGATGGGGAGGATGGACTGGTGTAACGTACCTGCCTGCCGTGGTTCGCCAGATCAAGCGCAATGCGGCCGTCAGCTTGGGTCGCGCCGGTCCCGGAGTAGCTATCCGTACCCTGGGAAACTTCGAGACCGGTGAACTTCCATCGCGGGCCGCCCGGACCACCGAGCATCTCGAAAAATCCGGCGACGGTGCGAAAATCGGCGTCCGGCGTGAACGCGATGGAGCGTCCGTTCAACTTTCCTTCCGCGTGGGCCCCGGTCAAAAGCTGCGCACCCAGGCCGTCCGCGTCCAGCGTCCCTTCGAAGTCCAGCTTGCCTCCGGCATAAACCACGTCTTGGAGCTTCCCCTCGAAGTGGTAGCGCGGGAACCGTCCCGTCAGATCGATGGAAAGTTCTCCGCTGAGCGCGTCTTGATCGACCTCCGCCTTCACTCCTGCCAAGCGCACCGACGCGCCATCCCAGATCACGCGCGCCGTGTCCACCCGCACCTTTGAATCGCCGGCGGTGAGCGAATCGATCGAAACGGTTCCGTCCGCGCGCCGCGCCTTCAACCAATCCGGCACGGTCACCGAGCCCAGACGAAGGGTGCGCGCCAGAAATCCGCGATCCCTCCCTAGCGCTGGCGTCCACAAGCGCTCCAGCTCCGCGGAATCCGCCTCCGGAATAACGATGTTGAATTTATTCGACCGAACCGCGCCCGGCTCCCAGCGATATTCGCCTGTAAAGCTAACTTGGCCGGCTTTCGCTCGCAGCCGGCTTACCGCGACGCGCGCTCCATTCAGGCTGACGGCAGCCGACTGGATTCGTACCGGGTCCGCCAGTCCGTCCACCGCGATTCGGGCGTTTTGCAATTCGTATTCGCCCGACCATTCCCCGCGTGTTTCACCGTTGCTCGTGGATCCCCACCGGTAGCGCGCAGTCCCGCGCCAGGTGCCCACCGGCGTCTGGTCCAGCACTGGTATCGCCGCCAACCCGAAGGAGCGCAGATCGGCGACACTCAAGCCACGCGTGCTGATCTTGACCTCCAGTCCCGCCGGCGCGCTCAGAGCATAACTGCCTTCGACCCTCGCGCTCTCGTTCTCGCCCACATGAATCGTCGATGGATCGAGCGTAATAGTCTGGTTCTCAATGCTGACCACCGCCGAAGCCGCGCTCAGCGGCTGCGCATCCGGCAGCGTGAGCGAAGCGTTTTCAAGCTCGATGCGCCCCGCCGGACCGCTCGGATCGCCGTAGTGAACCGAACCGGAAACGGAACCCTCCCCGGCGAGCTTCTCCGGCAGCGCAGCCCCTATGTGCCGAACCACTGCAATCAAAGCCGCCAGCGGGATCTGATTCAGATCCGCCGCCGCGTCCCAATGCGGAGCCGAAAGAAAATCCCATGCGCGAAACCGCAGCGCCAGGGGAGGATTGGGCGCATCGGAGGTGCTCGCCACGTCCAGCGTTTCGCCGTGCAAATCGAGCGTACCTTTATAGCTGACTCCCCATCCGCCGCCGCGCTTCGGAAGCAGATCCGGGAGATGAATGTCATCCACCTGAAGCTGGCCCGTCACGTCCAGAGCCGACGGGGGGCCATACAGTCGTGCATCGAACGCGACAATGCCATGCAGCCCGAATCCACTCTGCCCGAACAGCCGCGCCACTTCGTCCACAGCACTGCGCTCCAGTTCGACTCGCATGTCCAGCCTCTGATTGCGCCAGTCACCGCGCACGAAAAAATGCCCAAAGTTTTGCGCCGAGCGATCCGTACGCGACGGAGCTCCGGAGAAGCGCAGGTCCAGTGACCCGTCATCCCACGGAGACACGTCGAAATCGGCATCGTCGAAGTAAACCACTGATTTCGTGTCGCCGAATTTGAAATTCACCCGCCCGCTCCGCATTTTGATCGCGGGCATCCGCCGGGAATGCGCCGCCGTATTCTCCAGCAGAAACTGGAAATTCCACGGTCCGGCCGAGGTCTTGACCAGATTCACGCTGGCTTCGCCCAGACGAAGCGTTGAGAATTCCAGCTTTCTCGAAAAGAGGCTTAACAGGCGGACCCGCGCATCCAGCGTCTCGACATAAGCGAACGGCTAGACGCCCGCCCGCGGATCTTCGTGAATCGTGACCCTGTTCAGTGTAAAGCCCGGGCCAGTGAAAAGATTGAAATGCGCCTCATCGATTTCCACCCGCCGTCCCAGCGCGCGTTCGAGCGCTCGCTCAATCGGCGGCCTGACGAAATCTACTTGCAAAAATTTTGCCGTAATGCCGATCGCCGCCACCAACGCCAGTCCGATGAGGATTCGCCGCTTCATTTCGCCCGCCCCGCCAGCCGCTCATACGCGGCCCGATCATCGATATCGGTGAGCACGCCGGCATCGTCAACGTCGACGTATTCCGTCTCAGTTACATGCCCGTGGACAACCTCCCGCGCCTGACCGGTCGGCGGCAGCGCGAGGAACTCCGCGATCAGCCCCCGCACGCCGCAAACCGGATGACCATGGTGGCCTCGATAGCTCGGAATCACGAAACGCGTGTCTGGCTTGCGCCTCGAGAAGGCTTCGGTCAACTGTGTCACCGTTTCCGGCTCGACTGCCGGGCAATCGACTGTAATGAACATGAATCCTTCAGCCTCAGCCGGCACCGCCGCCAGCGCGATTTGCAGTGAGCTCAACTGGCCGCGGTCCGGGTCCGGATTCGTGACGAACTGCAGAGCCCCGGACACGTGAGCACGGATCACGTCCGCATGATACCCAAGAACCATGATCACCGGGTCACACACCCCGGAAAGAACCCGCACCAGCCGGTTCGCAAAGCTCTCCCCGCGATAATCCAGCAGAGCCTTGGGACTGCCCATGCGACTCGAAGCTCCAGCGGCGAGAATGATTCCCGCGATCACTTGAGCAGGGCTTTGAGATTCTCGTGCGCGAAGATCGATTTGGAAATCGACCGCCAGTCGGAATCGGGCGAGCGGCGTATCGCGATCATTTCCGCCACCACCGAGATCGCAATCTCCTCCGGCGATTCGGCCCCGATCTCCAAGCCCATCGGCGCGAAAACCTTCTCGAACAATTCCCTTGGAAAGCCTTCCTTTTCGAGTTCGTGGACTACGGAAATGGTTTTCCGCTTGCTCCCGATCATCGCAATGTAGCGCGCCGGAGTATTCACGGCCCAGCGCAGCACCCGCATATCGTCACGATGTCCGCGCGTCACGATAATCAGGTAGCTGCTGGACGTCACGGTAAGCTTCGGGAATACCGCCTCGTACTCCTCCGCGTAGGTCTCCGCGGCTTCGGGAAAACGCTCCGGGTTGGCGAACGCTTCGCGGTCGTCTACGATGATAGTTGCGAATCCGGCGATATTGGCGACCCGGGAAATACTCTTCGACACATGGCCGCCCCCGAAAATAAACGCGCGCGGCTGCGGCACCACCGGCTCGACGAAAATATTCAATTGACCTCCGCAAATCAGGCCGTTGTCGTAGGCGGCGTCCTGGCCCAGGCTGAAATTCAGATGGCGCGGCTTTTCGGTGTCGATCACCTCGCGCGCAGCGGTCCACACCTCGGCCTCGACGCATCCGCCGCCGATGGTGCCCAGCATCGAGCCGTCTTCCCGTACCAGAAGCTTGGCGCTTTCATAACTCGGAATGGACCCGTTTACCTGGACAATGGTGGCGAGAGCGCACTTCTGGCCCAGGTTGCGGAGCCGCACAATCTCGTCATATATGTCCATTGGTATCAATTATAGAAGATAGAGGATGCCCGAAACTTTCGATATCGTGATCGTCGGCGCGGGACACAACGGCTTGGTCGCCGCCGCCTACCTCGCCCGCGCGGGTCGCCGCGTGCTGGTGCTCGAAGGTCGCGAGCTAGTGGGCGGGTGCGCCGTCACCGAGGAGATCTGGCCAGGCTATCGCGTCTCCACCGCGTCCTATCTTTCGAGCCTCATGCAGGCAAGGGTCGTGCGCGAGCTGGAACTTGAGCGTTTTGGCTATCGCGTCGATGCCAAGGACCCGGCCTTTTTCTCTCCGTTCCCGGATGGCCGCTATCTCTTCATGTGGCAGGATCGCGAGGCGACCCTGAAGGAGATCGCCAAGTTCTCGAAACGTGACGCCGAGACGTATCCGAAATACGAAGATCATTTGGAACGTCTGGCCGTGGTCGCCGAGTCGTTATTGCTGGTGACTCCGCCGAACTTCCCGCCGCGCCGTGCTGGAGATTTCGTCGATTACTTGAAAATACTCGGACGCCTGCGCGGCCTGTCGCGCAAAGAGATGGTCGGCCTGGTCAAGATCTTCACGCAAAGCGCCGCTGATTTTCTCGATGGATGGTTCGAATCCGAAGAGTTGAAAGTCACCCTAGCCACCGACGGAGTGATCGGCGCAAATGGCGGACCCAGATCG
>JBEKBK010000084.1:0-20796 GCA_050015435.1 Bryobacteraceae bacterium | reverse complement strand
CGGGGCGCGACTGCAAGGTGATTAAACGAGCGAACGACGGCGCTCGCCAGGAAGCAAAGCGCTTTCCAGCCTGCGACGGGAACCGAACCGATACAGATAAGGCCCCTATCGAAGAGGCTACGCCGCAGTTTCCAGTCACTGGGGTTGTCGAGCTGATCGGGCGTGTCCGGGAAGAGAGCCGCAACGGCTCGGAAGCTGAAGTCTTCCCCGGGCGGCGTCAACAGCTCGTTGAGCAGGTGCGCGGGCAACACCAGCAAATCATTGCCACATAGGGGTTCGGAAAGTTCGCGAACCTGTCGCGCAAGGCTGTCCAGGGCGTGCGCGCCTGCGCGGAGCGCAATGCTCACCGAACTGCTGCCTCCCTCCGCTACGAGCTGAATCAAAACGGCTTCCTGAGGAGCGCCACCGGCTATCCCCAATATCTCGTGACACCCAACTGCGACGATCCACCTGATGGAAGCCGATTGGTCGAGGAATGGTTGCAGTAGAGACTCTAAGTTTGGCTCCAGTGTTTGTAGCGGCGCATCTTCAGCGCTAAGCACGTCTCGTGTGGAACCCCCCATACGAAACTGAATCGGCCGATCCGGCCAATTTCTTCACGGCTCATACTACGAACCAACCTTTCACGGATGCTTGATAAACGTGCCGTCGTTCAGTTCACTGATCGCCTGCCGCAATTGCTCGTCGGTGTTCATCACGATGGGACCATACCAGGCCACGGGTTCCTGGAGCGGTTTGCCGGACACGAGGAGGAATCGAATTCCTTCCGCGCCGGACTGCACCACCACCTCGTCGCCGCGATCGAATAGGACGAGGGAGTGATTGCTCACGTCGTAAACGGGCGCCGCGTCCGGTTTTGCGACCTGTTCGGTGAGGACCGCGCGCGGATCCGAGGAGTCGCGGAACGTACCCGATCCCGCGAAGACGTAGGCGAAGGCGTTTCGCGTGACCTCGACCTTCAGCCTTTTCTTCTGGCCGGGAGGAACCGAAACGTCGAGATAATTCGGATCGGCTGCGACGCCTTCGACGGGTCCTCGTTGCCCCCAGAACTCGCCGCAAATCACACGCACACGCGTCCCGTCGTCATCCGTTACCTCCGGGATCGCGCTCGACGGAATATCCTGGTAGCGCGGGTCGGTCATCTTCAGCGATGCCGGCAGGTTGGCCCAGAGTTGAAACCCGTGCATGCGGCCCTGCTGGTCGCCTTTGGGCATCTCCTGGTGCAGGATTCCGCTGCCCGCGGTCATCCATTGGACATCGCCGGCCGTCATCTTGCCTTTGTTCCCCAGGCTGTCGCCGTGTTCTACCGAGCCGGCCAACACATAGGTGATGGTCTCGATACCGCGGTGCGGGTGCCACGGGAATCCAGCCAGGTAGTCCTCGGGATTGTCGTTGCGGAAATCGTCTAGCAGTAGGAAGGGATCGAACTCTTTGGTCTTGCCGAAACCGAAAGCTCGTTGTAATTTCACTCCCGCGCCTTCGATGGTGGATTTAGTTTGAATCACCTGCTTGATCGGACGGAGCGACATATTTTCCTCCTCAAATGTTTCTAGGCTTTAACAAATTGGATATCGAGAGTTATCGTGACATCGTCGCCGACGAGAATGCCGCCGGCTTCGAGAGCGGAGTTCCAGGTAAGGCCGAAGTCTTTACGATTGATCTTGGCGACGGCTGAGAGACCCACGCGGGTGTTGCCCCAAGGGTCCCGGCCGGGCGCGGTCGGCCCTTCGACGTTAAATACGACCTGCCGGGTCACGCCGTGAATGGTGAGATCGCCCGTCACGGCCATTTCACCCTCGCCTGTGCGTCTCATCGCGGTCGATTTGAAACTCAGCGTCGGGAACTTTTCCACATCGAAGAAATCCGCGCTCTTCAGGTGGCCGTCACGCTGGGCATCGCGTGTGTTGATGGACGCGGCGTCAATGCTGGCTTCGACGCGGGAGTTGACGACGTCGTTTTCATCAAGGACCAGTACGCCAGAGACGCCTGTGAACTGCCCTTTTACGTTGGAGATCATCATGTGTTTGACCTTGAACTCTGCGACGGAGTGGACCGGGTCGAGATTCCAGGTGGCCGGTTGCGGTGTAGCGATTGCTGAACTCATTGGATTTTCCCTTTCAAGCCTTTAGATGCGTTAAAACGATATTCGTCGCAACAACTAGTAGGCCTGGACTCAGGCCCCACCGCGGGCCGCTGCCAGCAGGCGGGCGAGAGCTTGCAGACGTTTCGGGCCGAGGTGGCCAAGCAGTTTCCGGTGTGTGTCCTGCACCGGTGCATCCAGCCGGGCCAGGAGTTCGAGTCCCTCCGGTGCGATCCGCGTCAGGACCACGCGGCGGTCCTTGGTGTCCCTGCCCCGGGCGACCAGGTTACGCTTTTCCAAACGGTCGAGCAGGCGCGTGATGTCCGGATCGTGCGTAATCAGGCGACTGCCGATTTCGCCGCAGGTAAGTCCTTCGGGAGATCCGCGCAAGATGCGCAACACGTTGTATTGCGTCGGCGAGAGGTCCTCCGTTTTCAGCAACTGCACCAGCGGACGAGAAAGCGTCTCGGTTGTGCGCATCAGGTCCAGGTACGCCAACTCTTCAGGACAAGACTTCCTCATCTATAATCATCATATATGTTGCAACGAATGTTGTCACGACGAGGGCTTGGCGGTGAATGATGCGTGTCAGAGACGAGCAACCTCTTGACCGGGAGCAGGTTCGGAAAGTGAACGAAGCTGCTTTCAGGCGTTCCGATGAGGCTGACCTGATCGACAGATTGCGAGCAGAGGGGGCCGTCTTGCTTTCGCTTGTCGCAGAGCTTGACAGCCAGATCATCGGCCACATTCTGTTCAGTCGAATGACCGTCGAGACTGCGCAGGGGCCTGTAGACGCTGTTTCATTGGCTCCGATGGCGGTTCTGCCGGATCATCAAGGCCGCCAGATCGGGAGCCACTTGATTCGTCATGGTCTGGCTCAACTCCGCGACTGGGGTGAACGTATCGTCATCGTGCTCGGACACGCACATTACTATCCTCGATTTGGCTTCTCTTCCGAGAAGGCCCGCAACTTGGCCAGTCCTTTCCCTCCTGAGGCATTCATGGCGCTGGAACTCTCCGACGGCGCACTGGCGGGAATTCATGGTGCCGTCCGGTATCCTTCCGCTTTCGGGCTCTGACCGCGCAGCCTACGACCGTGGACTGATCCGCGCAAGAAGAGGTAACCGGCCGACGTAAGATTCGGAACACCTCAACGAAAGCCGGGCAAGACAATCTTCAGCCGCAGATAAACGCGGATGAACGCAGATTGAAGAGAATCGTTTTATCGGCGTTCATCCGCGTTCATCAGCGGCCACTGGACGTGTCAGGCCAGCTTGGCCAGTTGGCCGTCGACCAACGCTTTGAGCGCGCCTTGCTGGTCAGGTACGACCGAGGCGGAGATACTGGACGCGAGGTCCTTGAGTGTGCTCTTTGCCTGATCGAGTGCGGCGGCCTCGACGTGTCTGAATGCCGCGACGTACTGGTTCACCAGCGTTTGCCGCTGCGCCGCGGCATCGTGCGGCGCAACAAAGCCCGAGTCCTTCACTTTTACGAGTGCCGACTTGAGGGTGCCCCAGCCGAAGTCGATGACCTGCGGTTTGACGAGCATTAATTCGCCCGCGAGCTGAGATAAACCAGCCACCTGCTGCACAAAGTAATTCTTGTCGAAGCCGTGCGCTCCGGCCTCGGTGTCCACTTGCGCGAAAGTCTGGGTCCAGCCACCGGGCCAATCGCCTGCCAACCCGATGCCCGGAATGCGGTAGGCCCGGCCCTTGTTCATCGGACTCTTCACCGAGCCCTGGAACCCGCCGTTGACGCCGGGCCCCACGTTGCCGGCCTTGACGTCCACCCGAGGCCAGTGATTGTCGGTCGCCGCTCTCGCAATCGCTTCGATGAGCCAGATGTTGTTGTTATACACGTCCATCAGGCTGGTGATGACGCCTCCGTTTTCCGCGAGCTCATTGGAGTAGACGTATTGGTTGCCGCCGGGCCCGGTTTCGATCGTCTGCCGCCCGCCCATATGCTCGATGCCCACCGTTGCCACGATCGGCTTCAGGCGCTCGGGGTGCATCGTGTAGTAGTCGAATTGGGGCCAGCTGCCCTCGCCGCCCGGCATGAAATGCCGGCAATCGAAGTACAAGACCAGCGTGCGGGGCCGCGCTGCTCGCGGAAGGTGATTGAAGTAGGACAGGATGCCGAGCACGCCCAGACCGCCGTTCTCTTCAATCAACGACATCGCGTCGGTGTGCGTGGCGAGAAGGACCTGCTCGTCCTGCGGCGTACCGTAGTTCTTGCCCGGTAAATACGCGATGATGGCTTTGCCGGTGCTGCGTTCGAAGCGGGCGGTGAGCGTCAGGGTGCCCGTCTTGCCCGCCTTCGCGTCCGCCAGCACTTTCGCTCCGTTCACGCGATCGAGCGCGAGCGTGGGACAGTTGACGTAGTTCGCGCCGAGTCCCGCCTTCGCATCCGGCGTGTAGACGCTCCGCTGGGCCAGCCCCAACGCAGCGCCCGGCGACAGGTCATACACGACGACGATGCCCGCCGCGTGTCCTTTGATGCCGACCGCGGCAAATCCGTTGAGCTGACTGAAGACCCAGCGGCAATGATAGGAGCTGGTGACGCTGGTCGGCGGGGGCGAAAACAGCGGCGCCCATTTACCCGGGGAACGCCACTCATAATCGGTCAGCGTGTAGCTATCCAGGAACGGATTGGAGTACGGCGGATTGGGGTAGGGCGCGGTCTGGAAGACGAGAATCTTCCCCGCAATGTCCCCAGCGGCTGGCGGATGGGCGGGATCGTAGTACAGCAACTGGGCCGTGATGCCCTCGGGCGGCGTAGAGCCGGACGTCATACCGTAGGAGGCCACGACCGGCACCGGCGTCCCGTCAGTGACCAGCTTCTCGAGCGCCACGCCGGAGTCGTGCATGTGAGTGCGTCGATCCGGCCAATCATCCACGATGTAGTGGTCGTAAGGGATCTCGACGTAGTCCAGATCGACCGCGCCAAACTCCGGCATTTTCGAGATGAGGAAGTCCGTGAAGCGCTTCCAGCCCGTGCTGCCGGCGTAGGTGGGACCGCCCTTGGCCTTGAACATGTTCCAGTCCCATGCCTGATCGGGCGTGATCATGAACTGCGAATTGATCTTGGGAAAGGCCAGCTTACTGCTCTGGGCCCACAGCCGTGGACCAGTCAACGCCGTGCCGGCAGTGACGCCTGCCGCGGCCTTCAGGAAGTTCCGCCTCGATTCGCTCATCGTGCACTCCCGTCGATCGGGGCTGGATCGTCCCGGATCTCATCATTTGTCACTGCATTTCGGATTATCCCAGAATTCCGTAGTGTCTGAAATGTGCGTGGAAGAACAACGGAGCACTATTTTCTCCGCAGTTCGCCTACTGCGAGCCACAGCGACAAGGCGATGAGCAACCAGGCGGGCCATAGAAAGATTCCTCCATCGGTACTCGTGAGAAGAAGAGCAATGCTCAAACCGGCAATGACAATCGTCGTTATTGCAGCAGCACGCCAAAGATAGCGACCAAGATTCATCTAGCAGCTTTGATGCTAGCAATTCCACCAGTTTCCCAGACGTGATCCGTGATGACGGCGGGATCGCGAACCGGAAGCAATCAATTGCTGTTCTTCGATCTTCCTTGCAGTCCGGGGAATCGGGTTGAACCGGCATTTCCGCTGTGTTAGCGTGGTAGCGCTTTCGATGGAGGACCAAATGAAAATGCGCGCTTTATTTTCGGCAATCGCCGTGTTTTTCGTGATGATCCATTTCCAAGCGGCGCCCGGCCGCGCGCAGCCCTCGATCGCCCTTTCGGGGCGAGTCAGCTCGGCCGAGGAAGGGCCAATGGAAGGAGTCCTGGTCAGTGCCAAGAAGACAGGTTCCACTATCACGATCACGGTGGTCAGCGATGAGCAAGGCCGGTATCGATTCCCTGCGTCGAAGCTGCCGCCGGGTGAGTATGCCTTGCGCATTCGAGCCGTCGGATACGATCTCGAAAGCCCCAACAAGGTCGAGGTCGGCGCCGGCAACACCACCACTGCCGATTTGAAACTTCGTAAGGCCGCCGATCCAGCGGCGCAACTCTCGAATGCGGAGTGGTTCGCGAGCCTGCCAGGCACGGAGCAGCAGAAGGCCTCGGTCAGGAACTGTACGCACTGCCACACCATGGAGCGCATCATGCGGTCACGCGCCGATACTGACGCGATGGTGAAGGTGGTGGAGCGCATGTCCACGTATCCGCAACTCGCGTTCCCGCTGATGCCGCAGAAGCTGGTCGCTGCGCGGATCGGCGGCGGCGAAGATCCGCTGGAGCAAAGGCTGGAGGGCTGGACGCGGCAGGCGCGGTATCTGAGTACCGTCGATCTTAGTTCCACCGACTATTGGAAGTTTGCATTCAAGACTCATCCCCGTCCGAAGGGACGGGCGACTCAGGTTATTTATACCGAATACGATCTACCGCAACGCACCAGGCAACCGCACGACGTGGTCGTGGATTCGGAGGGCATGGCCTGGTACGCCAGCTTCGGCGAGCAGATCCTCGGCAAGATAGATCCACGCACCGGAAAGGCCACCGAATACCAGATTCCCCGCTTGAAGGCAAACCTCCCCACCGGCATCCTGGCGTTGCGCTTCGACCAGGATCAAAACCTGTGGATGGGGATGCAGTTTCAGGGCGGCATCGCAAAATTCGACCGGAAGACAGAGAAATTCCAAACCTGGAGCCTGCCGCCGGAGTTGAACGGGGACTACGTTCAGATCAACCAGGTGAGCGCGGATCACTCCCAGGTGGATGGGAAGGTCTGGTTGCAGGATGCGGGCACTTATACGGTGTTACGGCTGGATCTGAAATCCGGCAAGTTTGAGGTTTTCACGCCGTACGCGATTCCCAGGCCCAACATTTACGACGTGATCTCCGATGCTCAGAACAACGCCTACTTCACGGTCATGGGAAAAGAGGACATCGGCAGGATTGATGCTAAGACCGGGAAGATCGCGCTGCATCCGACGCCGACGGCAGGTTCAGGGCCGCGCCGGGGCATGATCGACCAGGAGGGGCGCTTGTGGTTCGGTGAAAACCGCGGGGATCGGATCGGGATGTTCGACACCAGGACTGAGCAGTTCAAAGAGTGGGTACCGCCGACGGTTGGGTCGTGGCCCTACGATGTAACTGCCGACAAGAACGGCGAAGCCTGGTCCGGCGGGGAGTTTACCGATACGGTGCAACGCCTGAATCCCAAGACCGGCGAGTTTGTCGAGTATCTCTTGCCGCGGTTCACGAACGTCCGCAGGGTATTCGTCGATAACTCGACCACTCCTGTGACGTTTTGGGTAGGGAACAATCACGGTGCATCCATCGTGAAACTGGAGCCGTTGAACTGAGGAGCTGATAATGCGCCGGGACGGCAGGCCTGTTCGAACCGCTTCGCAAACACGGGGAATGCGCCTTGCCTCCAAAGCGCACTCCCCGCTCTCCCCGTCTTATTGCTCGATAACCACCGCGAGCGAGCTTTGAGTCGATGCCCCCGTGACTCCGGTCGGCGTACCGGTCAGGGAGATCGTGGCAGTGTTTGGACTCGGGACAGAGGACGGCGGCGTGTACGACACCTGGGTTTGGTATTGCCCCGCCGGGATCGTCACCTGCGTCGCACCGAGCGTACCCGGACCGCTCAGGCTGAGGTTGACGGTCGCCGTGACATTGCCCGCCAGCGGCTCTGGACCGCCGAAGCTGCCGTTAGCGTTCAGGATGCCCACCTCCACCGTGAACGGCGGCTGATTATACGGCGAGATGTCCGACGCGCTGGTGAGGAGTTCGGGGCCAAAGCTCGTGAAGTTCCCGACGAGGGCGACACCGGATGGCACCAAGTTGATCGGTTGTGACGTCGTCGGGCTATAGGTCACCCCCGACCCACCCGCGTCGCTCGCTGTAACGGTCGCAGTTCCGCTGGATCCACCTCCGTAGACGAAGAAAGTCGGAGCGGCGGTCGACCCCGGTTGAATCTGGACCGTGATCGGCGCCGAGGATCCACTGTTCGTTCCGGTAGTTGAGAGCAAGATATTGCCGGTCGCCTGGATCTGCACGTTCATAGCGGAGTTCCCTTGAACCGCGGCGCCCACGCTGACGGTGCAACCAGTCTGGAGGAACTGTCCGAGCGGTCCACTGCATTGGACACTGAAGCCGGGGTCGTAAACGTCCGCCTGGATGGTCGAGTCGCTTGAAGTGGTGAATCCGCTTGGCGTCGGCGTGATTTTGACGTTCGCGGTTGCGTATTGAACGCCATTATTTAACTGGGTTTGGCTTGGGCCCGCTACGCCTGTGAACGTATTGGAGGTCATGCCCACTCCAGGGGCGATCGTCACCGAGTTGGATGCCAGTGTTCCGACGGCCGTGTTATCGCTGATCATCGCTATGGATACCGCGCTGGGGTAATTCGAAGCAAGCACCTGCTGGGTGAGCGGGTTCCCGCTGCCATCCAGCAAGTACGAGTAGACGGTGAGGGTCTCGGGCAGCCCGGTCGCGACGGTGCGGAAGAATTGTCCGCTGTAGGGGCTGCTGCCGTTGTCAGCGACCGCGAAGCCGGACTTACCCACCGTGATTGCCCCAGAGCTCTGCGGGAAGCCCTGCCCGCTTACGGTATAGCTCAGGTTGGCCTGGCCGACCGTTCCGCCGACCACCTGCACGAAGAAGGGCTGGCTCAGGCTCTGGCCGCATACCACCGGCACTTGAATCGTACTTGAGGTCGCGCCGGCCAGCGTGTTCGAAAGCAGGATCGGGCTGGTGGCTGTGACCGTGAATAAATCGAAGCCGGCGGGGCAGTTGGAACTCGGCGCCACGCCATTCAGGCTGAATGTGGTGCTGGTTTCCAGGTTGTTTCCGACGGTCACGGGCGGCGTCACGATGCTTTCCGCACCGACGGTGACACCCAAGGTCTGATACGCGGTGGGCGTACTGAATCCTGAGGGCGGCGTCGATGGGAGCGAGATCGTCCCCCCGCCTATATTGGTAGCGTTGAAGGTCACGGTAGCGAGTTGGCTCCCGCCTGCAAAACTCGCAGGAGCGGTAATGGTGCCTGGTTCGGGGTTACCGCCTGACACGGATACGGGAACCGAGATGGGCGAAGTGATGCCGCCACGGATGGTCCCCACGGTATAGGGACTCGAGAAATTATCGCCCGAATCGAGCTGTACGGCGTATACCGTTAGCCCGGTGGGCACGCCGACGTACGTCGAAAAGCTGCTGTTGGCGGGCGGCACAGTATCGTTGGAATTCGCCAGGATGAAGCCGCTGGGGACCACCGTGACCATGCCCGTGCCACTCTTATAGCCAGGCATATCGAAGGTGATCGGGAACTGCCCTAGGTTCCCCATTGCCTGCACGAAAATATCGACCGAAACCGAGCTGGCTGTGCCTCCGGGCACCCCGAATTGCTCCGTTTGAACTGCGGTGCCCTGGCCGAGCATCAAGTTGACGCCGTCGGTAGTCGCCGTGAGTTGGACTCCGGTTGTAGGCTGCGGCGTGACCGTGACCTGAATCTCCATCATCATGTTTTGGCCCAGGTTTAGAGTCCCACCGGGTGATGCTGTCATGGTGATCGTGTTTGTGGGGGGCGTCACAGTGTTGTTGGTCAGCGAGAAGCTGGCTGCGGTCGCTACCGCGGTCGGGGATGTGTTCGCCGTTACGGTATAGGTCCCGGGAATTGAACCCGCCGTGACCGGGAAAGACGTCGCGATGCCGCTGGAATTGGTCACAGCAGAGCTCGTGCTGCCGCCCGGATCGTCCCCGAATACAGCCTTCGCATTGCCGCTCGGCGGATTGGAGAATATCACGGTCTGTCCGGATATCGCATTGCCGTACTGATCCTGGACCAAGACTTTCAACGGACTCGCGAATTCCGTACCCAGGTATGCTGTCTGCCCGCCGCCCGACTGGGCGGTAATCGAAAACGCAGGCCCATGTAGGTTGGTCAGCGCGAAAGTATTAGAACCGAGAGTCACCACGCCATTTTGGCCCAGGGAAGATGGGGTGCTCGCTTGGACGCTGACATTGCCCAGCACCGTGTTGGCGATGAAGTTGACCTGGGCCTGGCCGTTCGTGCCGGTCAGCGCCTGGACGGAGGGGTTGAAGCTCCCACTGGCAACGCCGGAGGTGGTTGGGGCAGAGAACGTCACCGGTGCGTTCGGCACCGGATTACCGCCCAAGTCGGCCGCGGTCACCACTAACGGCGCCGCGTATTGTGTGTTGACCATGACGCTCTGGGGGCTGCCGCTGGCGATCGTCAGGGTGGCCACGGGTCCGACTAGATTGGTGATCGTGTACATGGCCTGAGTCAGTGACGTACCGGTGGCGGAAGCCGTCACAGTGTACTGCCCAAGCTTGAGGTTGGCCTGCAGCTGTGTTACTGTCGCGATACCGTTGACCGTCGGCACGGCCTGGCTGGCGACAACGCCCGCCGTGGTCGTCGGGCCGGAGAAGGTCACCGTGGTCGCGGGTGTGCTGACGACGTTTCCGTACTGATCCTCCACGGTCGCAACCAGCGTAAATTTAGCGTTAATCTGCGGGGTTTGGCCGCTGCCGCTGGTTGCCAGAATTTGGGTGGCCGGACCGGGCTTATTGGTCAGGGTGAACGGCGTCGACGGGTTGGTTCCGCCAGTCGCCGCTGCCGTCACGGTGTAGTTGACTCCCGCAACGGTATTCGCGGTATATACCGTCGAGGTCGCCACGCCGGAAGCGTTGGTCATTGCGGTATTGACTGTGGTGAAGGTTCCGCTGGCGCCACTGGTCGGAGCCGTAAACGTGACGGTCGCGCCACTAACGAAATTGCCGCCGACGTCTGTCACGGTCACCGCCAGAGGCGCAAACGGTTGAGTGACGGCTACGGCTTGGTTGTTCGTGGAGCCTACTGGCGTGATCGAGGCGGGGGGGCCAGACTGGTTCGTGAGGGCGAACGTGGCTGTGGTCTGAACGCCGGATACGGAAGCGGTCACGTTATACGTTGGGCTGGCCTGGGGCGATGCGACGCCATTCGCGGTGAATACCGCTGATGTCGCGACGCCAGAAGCGTTGGTGGCCGCCGTATTGACACTCCCGGCAAAGGTTCCGCTGGCCCCGCTTTGTGCAGGAGCAGTGAACGTAACGGTCTGGTTGTTCACAAAATTCCCGTTGGCATCGGTCACGGTGACCACCAACGGATTCGAGAACGCTTGCTTCACTATTGCGGTCTGTCCGCCGCCGCTGGTCGCGCTGATTTTGGCGGCCTGACCCGGCGTATTCGTCAGCGGGAACAGCAGGGTTCCAGTCCCGGCCGTCACAGTCAAGTTGAAGGTCCCCGCAACCGTGCCGGCGACGAGCGTGTTCGCAGGCACCGTCGCTATGCCGGAGGCGTTGGTCGATTCATTGAGGAACGAGGCGGTACCGAACAAACCGGTCGGGCCGCTGGATGGCGCCGTGAACGTCACCGGCGTACCGGAGGCTACCAGGTTGCCTTGCGCATCTTTCACGATCACAGCGAGCGCGCCATACTTGCTGGTGGTAGCGCCGCCGATATTCACCTGCATGCTCTGCGGCGATCCGCTGCTGATGGCGATATTAGCTGCCGGCCCTGGGGTATTCGTCAGCGAGAAAGACACCGCGGTAGCGGTGCCGGTGGTGGGAATCGCGCTCACGGTGTAAGCGGTCGCGCTCGCTACGGTACCGGCCGTGAACGGCGCAGTCGCGACGCCATTGACCGTATTTACGGTGATACTGGATCCACTCGAGAACGTTCCGGTTGCGTTGGTACCGGAAGCTGCCGGAGCGGTAAACGTCACCTGGACGTTATTAGATACCAGGTTCCCCTGCGAGTCCTTCACGGTTACCGCGAGCGGGTTCGCAAACGGCTGGGTAACCTGTGCGCTCTGCGGAGATCCGCCGGTAATGGCGATGCTGGCCGGAGGCCCTGGGATATTCGTCAGCGAGAACGGCGTCTGAAGTGTCGCCGTCGAGCCAGAAGTCACGCCTACTTGGAAGGTCCCCATAATTTTGTTCGCTGTGATAACGCCCGAAGTGGCCACGCCATTGGCGCCGGTCACTACTGCGGAGGTTGCGAACGTCCCAAATGTACCGGTCGCGCTGCTGGCGGTGGCCGGAGCCGTAAAGGTCACGGGCGTTCCGGTGGCCACCGTGTTCCCGCCCGCATCCGTTACCGTCACGACCAGCGGATTCGCATAGGCGGTCAAAACGCCGGCCTGCTGGGTGTTGCCGCTAGTGATCGCGATATTGGCTGCCGGTCCCGGATTGTTCGTCAGGGTGAAGGTGGCGGAAACTCCGGTCACTCCGCTGATGGTTGCCGTCACGGGATACGTGCCCGCTATGGAACCGGCTGTGGCGGTTACCGAGGTCTGGCCTACCGAATTGGTCGCCGCAGGAGTCGAGAAGGTCGCGCTGGCTCCCGTACTCGGCGCTCCGAAAACGACCGTTGCGCCGGAAACCGGATTGCCATATTGATCGGCAACGGTCACGAGCAGCGGATTCGCGAAACTCTTGCTGATGGCCACGCTCTGGGGCGTACTGCTGGCGGCCGCTGTGATGGCCGCCGCCGAACCAGCGGTGTTAGTCAGCGAGAAAGTCACTGCGGGCGCATTGCCCGGCGTCGCCGTCACCTGGACGGTGAACGTGCCGGCCTTCGTGTTGGCCGTCGGGGTCGCAGTAGCCACACCGGAAGAATTGGTTTGCGCCGTAGTCGAGGCGCTGCTTCCAAATAGCCCGCTCGCGCCGTTTGTGCCAGCCACCGCCGTGAACGTCACGGTGATGCCAGGCAGGAGATCGCCGTTGGCGTCCTTCACCGTCACCTGCAACGCCTGGCCAAACGCGGTGGCGACAGTCGTGCTCTGGCCGCTCCCTGTACCCGGCGTAATCGACGCCGGAGGCCCAGGGTTGTTGGTCATCGTGAAGCTGGTCGAAACCGCCGGGTTCGAACCCGTCACCGTTGCCGTCACGGAGTATCCGACTCCCGGAGTGCCATTGGCGGTCGGGGCTACCGAAGTGGTCGCGATACCGTTAGTGCCCGTCGTCGCCGTCGTTGTGGCAAGCGTTGGGAACCCTGCGCTCGCGCCGGTGCCAGGCGCCGAGAACGTGATTGGCGCGTTGGGAACCACATTTCCGCCCGCGTCTTTCGCCAACACACTCAATGGGAGTGTAAATTGGGTCCCGATGCCGGCGCTCTGGTTATTTCCGCCATTCACAGTGAGCGTAGCCGCAGGGCCGGCCAGGTTGGTCAGAACGAAGTTGGTGGAAAGCAGCGGGGTCGTTCCCGGGATGGACGCCGTCGCCGTATCCGCTCCCGCGAGGCTGTTGGCCGTGTAGGTTGGCGCAGTTGCCAAACCGTTAGAGCCAGTGCTCGCGGTGTTTCCGCTGGCGAATGTTCCACTCGCACCCGAACTCGGAGGAGTGAACGTAACGCTTACGTTGGGCACCGGGTTACCGCCCTGGTCGGTTACCGTCACAATCAGAGGCGCGAAAGCCGTGTTAATGGGCACACTCGGAGGCACCGTGCCACTGACCCCGATGGCGTACGGTGGACCGACCTTGTTCGTGAGGAAAAAGGGGATCGAAATGGACGCGTTACCCTGAATCGCCGCTGTCACGGTGTAAGGTCCGCCGACCACTTTATTGGCGGTCAAGATCGAGGCAGTCGTCGCTACGCCGCTGGCGTTGGTACTAACCGTGGTCGTAAGCGCGCCGCCGGCGAAAGTGGCGCTCGCGCCGCCCACAGGTGCGCCAATCGTGAACGTGACGGCCTGGTTGTTCACCGGGTTCCCGCCCAGGTCGGTTACGAAAACGAAGAGCGGAGCAAATGCCGTAGTGTCCGCCACGATTTGGGGCGATGTTCCACCGTTCACCACGATCTTAGCCGCGGGACCGGAGACATTGGTCAGGTTGAACGTCGTCGTCGGGTTGCTTCCGCCGGTTGCGGACGCTAACACGCTATAGAGTGGGCCTGCGAAACTGTTGGCCGTAGCCGTCACGGTGACGGAGCCATTCGCGCCCGTGGTCGCCGGATTCGGGACAAAGGTCGCGCTCTGGCCGAAGGTCCCGGGTGTAGGCGCGAAATTGACCGGAATATTGGGAACGCCGTTTCCGCCGGAATCCTTCACCGTCGCCACCAGGGCTGGGAAATTCTGATTGATGGCAACGCTGGCGCCGACCCCGGCGCCCGTCACGGTGATCGAAGCCGCAGGGCCCACGTTATTCGTTAAAGCGAAACTCGCGCCGGTGGCGGAGCCAGAAGCTGCAGTCACCGCATACGCCCCAGCGATGGGGCCGGCTATGACCTGGTTCGAGGTCGCCACGCCGCTCGGGTTGGTGGTCGCCGTGTTGCCGCCGGTAAAGCTCGCGCTGGCGCCGCTGCTCGGCGGAACGCTGAACGTCACCACCGCGCTGGGCACCGGATTGCCGCCTGCGTCTTTCACCGTCACGACCAGCGGATTCGTGAAGGCTGTTTGCTCGGTCGTGTTCTGGGGCGAACCGCTCGTCATCGCGATGGTCGCGGGCACTCCGACGTTGTTGGTCAGGTTAAAGGTCGCCGGAGTGGGCTGCGGGTTAGGAGCCGCCACTGGTGGGACGCTCGCGCTCACCGTAAAGCTTCCGAGGGTGCCGTTCGCCGTGAGTACGGGAGCGGTGGCCACGCCGGCCGAGTTGGTCGGGACCGTCGCGGTTGCCGAGGCCCCCGGGAAGGTTCCCGACGCGCCGGCGTTGGCCGTGACCGTAAATGTCACGCTCGCGTTGGGAACCAGATAGCCGTTAACGTCAGTCACCGTCACCGAAAGCGGCGTCGGGAAGGCCGTCGTGTCAGCCGTCGACTCGGACACCGAGGCGGTGCTCGCCGTGATCTTGTAGGGGATGCCGGCCACCACTTGCACAGATAAAGTCGCACTGGCGGTTTGGTTCGGACTGCTGCTATCGGTGACGATGAACGTTACCGGGGTGATGCTGGGCGCGCTGTTCTTGTCGGCGCCCCCTCCAAGCACACCCGCCGGACTGAGGGTCAAGTCGGGCGGCAGAACGCTGCCCGGGGCCACCCTCCACGTGTAAGGCGCGGTTCCGTTCGCAGCGGTCAATTGCACAGGCTGTCCGCTGAGCTGCGTATACGGCGCTCCGATAGTGGCGGGAGGCAGTTGCGTGGTGGTGATCTCCACGGCGTTGACGGTCACGTTCAGAGTGGCAGCCGCGATAGCTTGGGCCGCACTGCTGGCGGTGGCGGTGATGACCGCCGTTCCACCGGATACGGAGGTGACCGCTACATTGGCGTTGATCGAACCCGCGTTGATGGTGACGGTGGCCGGTACGGTGGCGACGGAGGGGTTGCTCGAGCTGAGATTGAACGTGATGGCGCTCTGCGCGGCCGACGACAGGACCAGGAAGCTCGCCCCGCGATCGGTCGTCTCGCCGTTGATGGTCACCGTATTTGGCGAGAAGGTGGCGATATCGGTCGACACGACCGTTGTGGTTGCAGTCTGATACCCGTTGGCGGTCGCGGTAATCGTCACCGTTCCGAACCCGATGCCGTTAATTTTCACCGCCGTGGGATTGGTCCCGGAAACCACGACGTTCGTAGTCGTGGAATTCCCGCTGAATGCGGCAATGGAGCCATTACTGATCGTCAGATTGACGAACACAGGGGACGCAGGAACGGAAGGCAAACTGACGTTCAGAGTGCCCTGACCTCCGACGCTCACCTGGACGCCGCTTTGCAGGATGATGGGAGGCGTCGACGGAACGGTGATCATGACGGTTGCCGGACTACTGACAAGGGTTAAGCTGTCGGTGACGATCAACTGCGCCACATAGGCTCCCGCCATGTCGGCAACAAAAGTCGGTGATACGGTCGTGGGGTTCTTGAGAACCGCCAGGCTGTTGGGCGGAGCGCTGATCAAGCTCCAGGAATAAGTCAGCGGTGTAGCATTTTGGGGATCCGATGAGCCGCTTCCGTTCAGCGTCACGGTCGCCCCCACGGCCACTGACTGGGCCGGGCCCGCGCTCGCGATGGGCAACTGGGGTGCCTGTTTAGCGCTCGAGATCGTCACGGTTGATCCGGGCAAGGCAGGATCGCTGCTCCCGTACCCATCGTTCACGACGAGCTGTGCGACATAGGTGCCGGCAAGGTCAGCGAGGAAAGTCGGAGTCGCGGTGGTCGCCCCGGTCAAGCTTGCTTTGCTGCCCGCCGGGACGTTGGTGAGGGACCATGAATACGTTAACTGGAAATTCTGCGGATCGGTCGACCCGGTTCCATTCAGTGAAACCAAGGTTCCCTCCGCAACGGACTGATTCGGCCCGGCGTTTGCGACCGGGATCAGTGGCTGGTTGGTCGTGATCTGGACCGTTACCGGCGTACTTGGGACCAGGTTGTCCGCAACGATTAACTGCGCTACATAATTGCCCGGGAGATCGGCGACGAACGTCGGGTTCACCAACGTTGCACTGCTCAAGACTGCTTTGCTGTTTGGCGACGGTAACGTGATCAGGCTCCACTGATAAGTCAGCGGGTCGCCGTCGAGGTCGGTAGAGCCGGACCCATTCAGTGTAACCTTCGAACCGATCGGGACCATGGTCTGGTTGGTGCCGGCGTTGGCCACGGGCGGGGTGTTCTCGCTAATCGTAACGGTCGAAGGTTTGCTGCTGAGGACTCCATCGTTGACCACCAGCGTGGCGACATAGGTGCCATCCTTGTCCGCCACAAACGTCGGACCCACGGCGGTCGTACTGCCTAACGTCGCGGTGCTGCCCGGGGGAATGGTGGTCAGGCTCCACAGGTAAGTCAGTGGATGGCCATTGGTATCGGAGGAGCCGGCTCCATTGAGGGTAATCGTCGCTGGAAGCGTGGTCACCGTTTGATTTGTGCCGGCGTTGGCAACGGGAATAATGTCGGTACTGCTGCTGACCGTCACGTCCGCGGAGGAGGAGGCGGTGCCATTGCTGACGGTCAGTTGGACCACGAAAGTGCCTGGGACATCGACGATGAACGACGATATGACATTCTGTTGGTTCTGCAGCACGGTGGAGCTGCCTGCGGGGCGCGACGCAAACGACCAGAGATAGGTCAGGGTTCCCGAGCCGCTAGGGTTCGTGGAGCCGCCGCCGTTGAGCGTGACCGTTTGGCCCGGCGTGGCAGTTTGACTTGGCCCCGCGTTGGCGATGGGCCCAACCGGCGTGGTTGTGAAGGTCCACGATATATTCGACGCTATACTCGACGAACTGAATGGCGTGCCGTTGGGGATGATGACACTGAAGTTATTAATCGAGGTCGCGTTGCCATTGGCGGCCACGGGTCCGAAGGTCAAGGTATTCGCGCTGGGTACGATTCGAAGGTTGAAAGGATTCGTACTGGTCGCCGTCGCCGTGACGCTGCCGACAGCTACGCCCGTGTTATTCACCTGCGCAGTGATCGCATAAGTAGTGCTGGCGGACCCTACCTGTTGGCTGACCTGCTGGTAATTGGTGATGGTAAACTGCCCGAACATCGCCGTGGACGCTAAAATCGACAGGGCGAATAACTTTACCGGGGATACGTATCGCATGAGAACCTCGTTCAATAGGAAATTCGATAATTACTTCTAACGCTCACTCGGTTCACGCCGTACTGCGTGCAATAAGTGCAATAATTGGAAAGATTCACGGCCAAATGTCCGATCTTCAAATAGGCGGCATGGCCGATCTGGAGCCGATCGTTTTGCGGACCTTCGAAAGCAGCCGTGGACGTCGCCAGAGCCCCGTTAAGTGTGGACAACTCTTTCCTCACGGAGGAAACCTCCGTACGAACAGTAGCACTACGGATTGTTTTTCAACAATTCTCTAGATGGCCTAGTCGAAAGGGACTAACCGCCCTCAGTCAACGATTTAACCGTTCGTACTCCCTTTAAAATCTAAGGCTCTAAGGTCCTCGGTTTCCGGCGGCGACGATTTTCGCGGGTACCGAACTAGTCCATCTGAATTAGTTCGCAAACACGTGCGGCCAGCCCATGGAAAGCCGGCTTGCAGGCAGCGAACTTGGACCAACGTAGAGCGATGTTTTTGTTTTGAAAGGAGATCCCGACACGTCAACGTAGGATTCACAGAATGACCGTGTCAAATTCGTGAATTCTATCTAGCCGCGCGAATTGCGGAGTTGACGATCGGTCGCGCCGTGGTATGAGGGGGAGACGACTGGTACTTGGGGGCTAGCGAACAATAGCTCGCCGCAGATTTCCTATCGGCGCTAATCCGCCATAAATATGTTGCTTTTTTCTTATTTTTTCCAAAGACGGGCGCCGCCGATGAACGCGTTTCGATTGTCGCCGCGCTGTGCGCCGTCGGGGAGCTTTTTGATCTTCGCGGAATTTCCTCCGCCCAAAACGACGTAGTCGGCGCTTAAGGCGCTTTTGAGACGCGTGACCACATCGATCACGTGGCGCCGCCAGCTCTTTTTTCCCAACCGCTTGAGGCCGCGAACACCAATGTAATCCTCGTAAGTCTTTCCATTCTTGTAGGGAAGGTGCGCCAGCTCCATCGGTTCCAGGACTCCGTCGACAATCATCGCTGATCCGAGGCCGGAGCCGAGGCCCAGAAAGAGCATCCGGCCGCCTTCGTAGCTTCCGAGTGCCTGCATGGCGGCGTCATTGATAATCTTGACTGGGCAGCCGAATGCCTTGCTGAAATCAAAGCCGACCCAGCCGCCGCCGAGATTGTAGGGGTCGTGCACCGGGCATCCGTGGATCACGGGTCCGGGATAACCGATTGAAATGACGTCATATTCCCAATCCGCCACGATCCGCTTTACTTCTTCCACCATCTTGGCCGCAGTCATGGAGCAGCCAGAGGGAATCTTGCGTTCCGCACGTTTCCCGGCGATACGGACTTTGACGTGTGTTCCTCCAACATCGATCACCAGGATCTTGACGGGTTTTGGCGCGGTTGCTAGCACGTTTCGCTCTCCAGGTTATTATCGAACACCCTTACATGCCAGCACGAAGCGGACCGAACTGATGCCGCGTCTTACAGATTTGGCACTTAAGGTGCGACAATAAACACCATGAAAAACCAAGACGATCAACAGAAGAGGGGAGGGTCGGGTTCGGCCGGCCAGTCCGGTGACGATCAGGGATTGTCGGATGTCGCCGGAGCCGACTCAGAAAGCGTCGAGGAACTGCTGGACGAAGGGCAATTCTTCGAGGCCGAGGTGATCAGCGGCGTCGAAAATGCGCCGGACGCTGATGTATCCGAAGTTCATACAAGGCAAGTCCCTGAGGATGACGTGCCCCCTGAATACCTCGACAGAGATTGAAACTTCACCACGTAAAGCCCCCCGATGCCGGCGGCCACTTTTGACTGAGCTGCCGAAGGAGGACGATTCGGCCCAAATGATAGGCATTATGAGCGGCCAGGCTCTCCAATTGCTCCCGGACTGACATGGTTCGAACCGGCTTGCCGGCGGGAGAGGGACAGCGAATCGATTCCTCGAGTCGGCTTGCGTCGCGTGTGATCAGGGCCGCTTTCTCGGTGCCATCCAGAAAGCGGCGTCGGAGCTGTGTCCAATTTTCGACCTGGATGTCGTGCTCAGAGGGGAATCCTAGCGCGGCACTCAGCGGACAAGGCGTTTCCACGCCGTGAATCCAGTCCAGGGTAACTTGCTGCCAGAAAGCAAGATGCCAAAGCTCCTCGTAGATCGTGTGGGGAGCGCCCGGCGTGCGCCGATGCGCGAGCTCGTCGTCTAAACCCTCCAGAATGTGAGCCGGGGGTGCCGCTGCACTGTATCCAATCAGAGCCTGTTCCAGTTCGTTCATGTGTAAGTTTCATCATACGGGACCGGATTGCGCGACAATCGGGAACAGAGGAATTCGATATGGCTGAGATCCCTCGCCGAGGTTTTGTGGGCGCGCTGGCGTTTGCCGGATGGATGCTTGACGGGACGGCTTCGGCTGGGCCTGCGCCCGCCGCCGATTCCGAACCTGCTCAGGACGTTACCCGCCGACTGGCGAGATACGTGGTGGCCGCGCGGGCGGCCGAGATTCCACCCGAGGTTAAGAAAGAAGCCCGTCGCACGCTGCTGAACTGGGTAGGCTGCGCGGTGGGTGGTTCCCGTCACGAAACCGTCGACTTCGCGATCACGGCTCTTTCGCCGTTCGCTGGACCTGGCCAGGCGAGCATCCTCGGCCGCAAGGAGCGCCTGGACGTTCTGAATGCCGCGCTGATGAATGGAATCAGCTCGCACATCTTCGATTACGATGATACGCATCTCAAGACGATCATTCATCCGGCCGGTCCCGTCGCTTCGGCGATTCTGGCGCTATCCGAGCACCGGCCCGTTACCGGGCTGGAGTTTCTCAACGCGCTGGTGCTCGGCGTCGAAGTCGAGTGCAGGATCGGAAATGCCGTCTATCCAGCGCATTACGACGTGGGCTGGCACATCACCGGAACCGCCGGCGTGTTCGGAGCAGCGGCGGCGGCCGGCAAGCTGCTCGGCTTGACGGAGCAGCAGATGACGTGGGCGCTCAGTCTTGCCGCGACGCAACCGGTCGGCCTGCGAGAGATGTTCGGTACTATGACCAAGAGCTTTCACCCCGGTCGCGCGGCGCAAAACGGGCTTACCGCCGCTCTGCTTGCCCAGCGCAATTTCACGAGCTCCGATCATGGGATTGAGGCCTCGCGCGGCTGGGCCAACGTCCTCAGCACTTCGCATAACTACAACGCGATCATCGGGAAGCTGGGTGAGACCTACGAAATCTCCCTCAATACGTACAAGCCATTCGCGTGCGGCATCGT
>JBEKBK010000083.1:0-25684 GCA_050015435.1 Bryobacteraceae bacterium | reverse complement strand
CTGAACGCGAATCCGTACGCTTATCTCGATGACGCGCCGCTGGAGGAACGGCGCACTCGGGCGGTTCAGCTTCGGCGCACTCTCTCTCCAGAAGGCGCTGCTGGTATCGGGGCGCTCGACCCCGCCGCCATCGCGCAGGTTGCCGAGGAATCGTGGCCCGTGGTGCGCGATGCCGATGAGCTGCATGATACGCTGTTGACGCTCATTCTTCTGCCCCCTGTGGAGGATTGGCGTCCGTGGTATGAGGAATTGGTGCAAGCAGGGCGCGCCGGCACTGTCGATGGCACATACTGGGTGGCAACGGAGCGAATCGAACGCGCGCAGGATACGGTCGGTGTGCTGCGCGGCTGGATGGATTCGATTGGCCCAACCACGCCGCAAGCCTTAGCCAACCGCTTATCGCTGCCGTTGAGTGACGTCGAGATCGCGCTAGGCCAGCTCGAAAGCGAGGGCCAGATTCTGCGTGGGCAATTTTCCTCCAAAGAGACTGAATTCTGCCACCGCCGGATTTTAGCGCGTATCCATCGGCTGACCATAGGGCGTCTGCGCCAGGAAATTGAGCCTGTCACCGCTGCCGGATTCATGCGATTTCTGTGCCGCTGGCAGCATATCGCGCCGGGAACCCAACTGCACGGCGTCGACGGTTTGTATCAGGTGCTGCGGCAATTGCAGGGCTATGAGATCTCCGCGGCAGCCTGGGAATCCACGGTCTTGCCGAGCCGCGTCGCCGCGTACGACTCTGAATTGCTCGATCGCCTCTGTCTGGCTGGGGAAGTTATGTGGGGACGTTTGTCGCCGCATCCGGCACTGGAGACCGAAGGAGCGCGGCGCGTCCGCCCGACCCGCGTTGCGCCGCTAGCGATTTTTCTGCGCGCCGATGCGCATCATCTTTTAATGGCCGAGCCGGGGCCCACGCCCCTCTCGCCTCAAGCAACCGATGTTCTGGCAGTTCTCGAAAAACGCGGCGCGTCTTTCTTTACTGACATTGTTCGGACCACCGAGCGTTTGGCGAGTGAGGTCGAGGACGGGCTTTGGGAATTAGTCGCGGCCGGCCTGGTGACCGCCGACGGATTTGAAAACCTGCGCTCTCTGGTAGACCCGAAGCGCCGCCGGGGTGAAGGTCGAGGGCGTATGTCCCGGCCCCGCCACGCGACCGGCCGCTGGGCATTAATCGAACGAACCGGCGATGCGAGCCCCGAATTTTTCGCCACCCAGCTCCTGGATCGCTGGGGGGTGGTTTTCCGTGATCTGCTGGCCCGCGAAACACTCGCGCCGGCGTGGCGCGATTTGCTGGTCGTGCTCCGTAGAATGGAGGCGCGCGGGGAAATTCGCGGAGGCCGCTTCGTTTCGGGCTTCGTCGGGGAACAGTTTGCGCGCCCGGAGGCGGTCGATTTGCTGCGTCATATTCGGCGCTCAGCGCCCGCGGGTGAGGAAGTTCAAATCGCCCTCGCCGACCCTCTGAATCTTACCGGCCTCGTGTTACCAGGACCGCGAACCAGCGCCTTGGCGCAAGGCTTCCTGAGACTTCGGGACGGAGTAGAAGTGAGCGAACCATCCCCGGACCGCACGCTGCAGCTCGTAGCCCGCTAGCCCTTCCTTACAACCAGCTCGCGCCGGGCAACCACCCCCGGCTCAGGTAGTCGCTCAGAACAAACACCAGCAGTATCGCCAGCCAAAACAGTCCTGCGCACACAAACAGTTTCGTCATGGAACTGGAACGCCTGACGTCCATAAAGAACATGACGACCAGCGTTCCCTTAATGACTGCGATGGTCATCGCGCAGATGAAATTGTATTCGCCCAATTCCAGCTTCGAGACGGCCACCGTAGTGACGGTAAGCGTGAGTAGGGCCGCAAACACCAGGGCGTAGGTCTTAACAGGGACAACTTGATGAGTCATGGCGACGTGTGTCCTATGAGGTACAGCAGCGGGAAAAGAAAAATCCAGACGACATCGACGAAGTGCCAGTACAAACCGATCATTTCGACCGGCGTGAACCATTCCGCGCTGAACCGGTTCCGCGAAGCCATGACGATCAGCGTGGTCAGCAAGCCCACACCCACGATCATATGCAGCGCATGCATCCCGGTCATGGCGAAGTAGAGGAAGAACAGGATCTGTGCCTGGTGAAAGAATTGCGGATCCTCGTAGCGAAAGCCTGGACCGGGGATGTGATGATCCACCCACTTCTCGTAATATTCGACGTACTTCAATCCCAGGAACACACATCCAAGAATGAGGGTCAGCACCAGGAAGGTAATTAGGCCCTTCTTCCGTCCTAATTGCGCGCAGCGCACCGCGAGCACCATGGTGAAGCTGCTACAGATCAGGACTCCGGTATTGAACGCACCGATGGTGAGGTTCATGAAGCGGCTGGTGGAGGCGAAGGCCTCCGGATACAGATTGCGGTACACCGTGTAGCCGCCGAACATTCCGCCAAAGAACATGAGCTCGGTGAGCAGGAACACCCACATCCCGAGCGTCGATGATTCGAGCTGCTGGGCGCTATCGTCGAAGTGGTGACGCAGCTCCTGGGAGTGGGCGTGGCCCGCGACGCTCGTGTCAATATCAGCCAAGATGCACCTCTTCCTCCTCGCCCGAGTAGTTGTACGCCGGCTCAGTCACTACGGGAGGCACGGGGAAGTTAAAGGTTGGCGGGGGCGAAGGAGCTTGCTCCCATTCGAGGCCCTTCGCTTGCCATGGATTTTGGGGTGCCCTCGGTCCCTTCCGCCACGCCCACGTCAAGTAGATGATCGGAATCAAGTAACCGATGCCTAGAATGGAGGCGCCTGCCGTCGACATCACGTTCAGAATCTGAAATTCGGGAGCATACGAAGCATAGCGCCGCGGCATGCCTAAGTAGCCCAGGATGAATTGCGGAAAGAACGTCAGGTTAAATCCGACGAAAACCAGCAAGGCCGCAAAGCGTCCCCAGTTTTCCGGGTACATCCTCCCGGTAATCTTGGGAAACCAGAAATGAACACCGCCCAGGTAAGCCATCACCATGCCGCCTACCATCACGTAGTGGAAGTGCGCGATCACAAAATAGGTGTCCGTCATGTGAACGTCCAGTGCCATGGTGGCCAGAAAGAGACCGGTAAGGCCGCCGATTGTGAACAGCCCGATGAATCCGAATGCGTAAAGCATGGGCGTCTCATAGGAGACCGATCCGCGATACATGGTCGCAGTCCAGTTAAATACCTTGATTGCGGAGGGCACTGCGACCACGAAACTGAGAAAAGAAAACACCATGCTGGCGTACATGGATTGGCCGGCGACGAACAAGTGATGTCCCCACACGAAGAAACCCAGAACCGCGATGGCGACGCTCGAGAACGCGACAAACGTATAGCCGAACACGGCTTTTCTTGAAAAACACGCCACCAGTTCGCTGATCACCGCCATGCCGGGCAGAATCATGATGTAGACGGCCGGATGTGAATAAAACCAGAACAGGTGTTGGAACAGAACCGGATCGCCGCCAAGCGTCGGATCGAAAATTCCCGCGTGCAACAGCCGCTCGAGTCCCAGCAGAACCAGAGTGATTGCGATCACGGGCGTTCCCAGCACCTGGATCAGACTGGTGGCGTAATGCCCCCAGACAAATAGCGGTAGACGCCCCCACGTCATCCCTGGCGCGCGCATCTTATGAACGGTAACGATGAAGTTTAGGCCGGTCAGGATCGAGGAAAAGCCCGACACGAAAATCGCCATCGCGGCGAGAATCACGTGAGTGTTAGAGTACGTCGAACTGAACGGGGCATAGAACGTCCATCCGGTATCGACGCCGCCTTCCGTTACTGCCACCACCGCCACAATTCCGCCGACTATATAGATGTACCAGCTCAACAGGTTAATTCTTGGAAACGCGAGATCGCGCGCGCCAATCATCATTGGCACCAGGAAATTACCCAGAGTCGCGGGAATGGATGGGACCAGGAAAAAGAAAACCATGATGATCCCATGCATGGTGAATAATTTGTTGTAGGTATCGTGGGCAAATACGCCACTCGGCGAGAGGAGATTGATGCGCATCCCCACGGCGAAGATTCCGCCCAGGAAGAAAAACGCGGTGATGGAGAAGAGATACAGCAGCGCGATGCGCTTGTGGTCCGTCGTGAACAGCCAGGACTTCCATCCGTAGTCGACGTTGAGGTAATTAACGGGCTCTTCGATCCGGGGTCGTGAAAGGGTTGTGCTCATCGTGGGCGCCTCATTGCTTCTTGGTTGCCGCAGCGGCGTTGGAGCTTTCCGGCGCCGAAAGGCTTTTGATATAGACCATGAGCGGCAGCAGGCCTTCTTCGCCGATCTGGCCCTGGTACACAGGCATCACGTCGCGCTTGTATCCCTTGACAATTTTCGCGTTCGGATTGAGAATCGATTCTCGAAGATACACCTCGTCCTCAATCACCGTGCGTCCGTTGTCGAGCTGAACCGGGTGGCCAAAAACGTTGCGCAGCGACGGGCCGCGGCCTGTGCCGTCCAGTTGGTGGCAGTTCTCGCAGCCGTACTGTTGGAATAGCCGCTCGCCTTGCTGCATCATGGACTCTCCAGCGCTTCCGCCCGCCAGCCAGCCTTCAAACTCCGCCGGCTCCATCACTGTCACCCAGCCGGTCATCTCTGAATGATTCGTCCCGCAATACTCCGCGCAGAACAGGTGATACCGGCCGGGTGTCGTGGCCTCAAACCAATACGTCTGATAACTGCCCGGCACAACGTCATGCTTCAATCGGAACGCCGGTATGTAGAAGCTGTGGATGACGTCTTCACTCGCCAGAGTGTATAGTTTTGGAAATACAACTTCGTCCCCCATGCGAACATCACCAACATTGCGAGGAACGGAATCACGCTCCAGGTGATTTCGAGTGGAATTGAACCGTGAATCGCCTTGGGCCGGTCGTCCGGGCCCTTGCGGCGATACTTGATCGCAAAAATAAACACCGCCGCGAAAATGAGAAGGCACATCACACCGCTGACGACCAGCAGGTAAACGTACAACGCATCGACCTCTCCAGCCGTCGTGGAGGCGCGGGGCGGAAAAATGGAGAAAGCGTCCATCGTCACTGAACCTGTTTGTGGGCCATCGCCCCAAAATCACGGCGAAACATGATCAACATGAACGTCACCAGTGTGCCCAGAGTGAGCAACGCGCCCAGCCGGATCACATTCATGACCACCATCCCGTATTTCCCGCTGGAAGGATCGTAGTGATAGCAATAAAGCAACACCTGATCGACGGGAGATGCGATGTGGCTTTGCGAAGCCTCCACCAGTCCCAGGCGCACATCGCGCGGCGGATAGTTTATTCCGTAAAAGTACCGGGCTACCTGCCCTTCGGGCGTTAGTATCAGGATTGCGCTCGGGTGCGCATACTGATTGGTCATCGCATCGTAGGCAAAGTGGAATCCCACGGCGTTGGCCAGCTCCACACTGGACTTTTCAGAACCCGTCAGAAAATGCCAGCCTTGTTCGGAGCCAGCGCGATCATAGTCCTTCATGTAGGATTGTTTCTTCGCCCGGGCCATCTCGGGAGTCTCTCGCGGATCGAAGCTGACCGCGATCACGTCAAATTCCTTCCCGGTGCTCCACGGCAGGTCTTTCGCCACATGAACGATTCCATTGAGCACCATGTTGCACAGCGAAGGGCATTGATAGTAGACCAGTGCGAGGATCACCGGCTTTCCGAAGTACTGCCGCAGCGTGACGTCGCGGCCGGATTCGTCGACGAAAGGAAGATCGAGTGGGATTTGTGCCCCCATCTTCTGATTGATGCCAACCGCCCGCAGCAGCGGCGAAGTCGTATACAGTTGCGTCGGCGCGGGCGGTGTATAGATCTGCGCGGGCAGACTCGCCGCGAAAAGCACCCACACCCAATACTTCATTGCTTCGCTGGCTCCTTTCGCGCTGGGAAACCCTTTTGCAATTGCAGCTCTATCGCACGGTCAATCGGAATGTGTACGATTCCGGCCTGTTTGTCGGTCCAGCCGTAGCTCAAGAGAACGCCGTCCTCTTGTGTGCGCAGATCTTTCAGTTCGATCGCCGGATGATCTTCGATGCGGGGTAGCGGCGGAATTTGTGGGCGAGCCGTCTCAGCCATCGGATTGTAAGGAGCGGTGGCCAGAGGATGATCGGCCATATAACGAAAGATCCCGAACACGAGAAGAAAAACCAGTGCCGCGCCAACAGCCAAGGCAGCCCCTGTGAGGACTACTCCCCAAACCGTTGCATCCTCTGTTTCGTGTCCTGCGGCGATATTGGGTGTGTGCATACGTGAATCTAAAAGGCGACGGTTTCTCGGGGCGCTTCCGCCAGCCGAGGATCCCGGATCGGAACGAGCGGCCTCGATCTCAATTGCCAGAAGAACGCCGCGAGCCAGAGCCCTCCCACAGCCACTGGCATTACGAAATCCAGCCAGTGCATTTTCAATTGATTTTGGTAGAACGAAGGTTCCACGGTCCAATAGACATTGATGAGCCGCATTACGATCAGCAACAAACAAACCTTGAACAAACGATCGTGCTGACGTTTGACCCCGCGCATCAACAACACCACGAAGGGAACCGCGAAATGGAAAAGCACAAGGACGATTGCCACCCAGCCCCACCCCCCATTCAGCCTCCGCAGATACCAGGGGATTTCATCGGGAAGATTCCCGGACCAGATAATGATGAACTGCGAGAACGACAGATAGGCCCACAGGACCATGAACGCAAACATCATGTTTCCGAGGTCGTGAAGGTGTTGAGGAGTTACGTAATTGATCAGCGGGGCTTGCCGCGCGAGCACCACCACCACCGCGATGACCAGTGCAAATGCTTCGAGTATATGACCGATCAGGACCATCGCTCCATAAATGGTGGAGAACCAATGTGGCTCCAGCGACATGATCCAATCGACGAATGCGAAGGTCCCCGTAAGCGTGAACACGATCAGTCCAGTCGTGCTCAGCACGCGCATTTTTTCGATCAGACGCTCGTCACCGGTGCGATCCTGATCGGCGGACCACTTGGTCAGCAGATACGTGTATAGAATCCAGATCGCGAAATAGAACACCGCGCGGCCGATCACTCCCGGCACATTCAAATAGCCAGCCTTACTCTGGATGTTGGCATCCTGGGCTGCTTCGGGCTGCGCCCAGGGATACAGTGTGGTCAGACTCAGCAGCACGGGAATGAGCAAGACAGCCATATAAGGCAGGGTGCGCGCTCCCGCCTCGCACAGCCGGCGAATCACCAGCCCCCACTTACCGCCGACTACGTTGTGGAGCAGCAGAATCCCGAGGCATCCGAGCGCCATTCCAGTCCAGAAGAAATAGGCGTATAGATACGACCGCAGGAATTGTTGACGATCGAGCAACAAGCCGGCGAGCGCCAGCAAAGTTCCGGCGACACCAAGCAGCAGGGCGTTTCGCTGCCATCCGGCAATACGAACGTCAACGGTATCGCTGGCGGTCATTGTGCGCCCTCCGGTAATACGGGAGCCGGAGGCGTTCGCGGGCCGTCGTCAAGTTTGGATCGCTGATCCGGCGGCACGTCTTCAACACTCGCGTTTTCGCTGAATTGGAGAACGCGGATGTAGGCGGTGATCCTCCAACGGTCATCCGGATCGACTCGGGAAGCGTAGCTTGGCATGGCGCCAAAACCGTTCGTGATGACGTCGAAAAAATGACCAACAGGTGCGTTGATCAGCCGCTGCGTATGATACGACGCGGCTTGTCGAAAACCCCGGCGCACCACCATCCCGTTTCCGTCTCCGATTCGGCTGTGGCACGGCGAACAATAGATGTTGAATCGCTCCAGGCCGCGCAGCACGTCTGCTCTCGTGATCGCAAATGGAAACACATCCACCTCCTGGCCGTCCACCTTACCGGTGTACCGGGCAGTGTCGATCCGGAGATGCCCTCGCGCCACGGTTCCTTCCACCAGTGGACGCGCCGATCGTCCATCGCCAAAAAAGTCCGTCGCTGCCAGGGGTTTGTAGCGGGGCTGATTGTGCATATCCTGACGGCAGCCAATGAGAACGAGTGCGGAAAAAAGCAGGAGAGTCTTAAGGCGCAACTTCCATCACCTCCTGCTCCGTGAACTGACTTAAGAACGCCCGCGTGCCTTCCAAGTCGAACTTCGGGTCCGTGGCTTCGATGCACAGAAAGAATTTATCGCGCGATGCACGGGCGAAGCGTTCGACGTTGAACACGGGATGATAAGGCTGAGGCAAACCGTTCAAGGCCAGCATCCCGATCACGGCGGTTAATGACGCGAGCAGCACCATGCACTCGAACGTAATTGCCACATACGCCGGCCACGAATTGAGCGGGCGTCCCGCAACGTTGTGCGGATAGGCAACCACAGTGATCCACCAGCACAGCATGAAGCCGCCCGTTGCCCCTGCCAATCCGCCGCAGAACACCAGGCGCGAGACCCAGTTGTTGCGAAATCCGACAGCCTCGGCAAGCCCCTCCACCGGCATCGGGGCGTACGCGTCCATTTCTCGGTAACCTTCCGCATAGGCGCGGCGGGTCGCATTGAGCAGTGGCTCGGGTTCATCAAACTCGGCGATCAGGCCGTGGAGCTTTTCGAGTTGGCCAGACGACTTAGTCTCCGCTAGCATGTGTCGGCTCCAAATGATGCACGACCTCGCGCGTCTCAAAGATCGAAATCGCGGGAAGAACGCGAACGAACAGGAACATCAGGCTCAGGAACACGCCGATGGTTCCGAAGTAGGTCGCCCAGTCCCAGATGGTCGGAATATAGATATTCCAGGCGGATGGCATGAAGTCGCGCGCCAGGCTGGTCACTACGATGACAAATCGCTCCAGCCACATTCCCACGTTGACAATTAACGCGATGACGAACACCGCGCCGAGATTCATCCGCACCCGGCGCGACCAGAGCATTTGCGGCAGAACGATGTTGCAGGTGATCAATAGCCAATAGCTCCACCAGTAAGGACCGGTCCAGGAGCGGTTGACGAACATGAACCGCTCGTAGAAGTCGCCGCTATACCAGGCCATGAAAGCCTCCATGGCATATCCATACGCCACGATCAGCCCGGTGCCGAGCATCACTTTCGCGCAACAATCGATGTGGCGCATGGTGATCAGGTCCTCCAGGTGATACCATCGCCGGATCGGGATCGCTAGTGTCAGAACCATCGCGAAGCCCGAATAAATGGCGCCCGCCACGAAATAAGGCGGAAAAATGGTCGTGTGCCAGCCGGGGACGATGGCGACCGAAAAATCAAAACTCACGACGGAGTGCACCGATACCACCAGGGGAGTCGAAAGTCCGGCCAGCAGCAGGTAGGCCTTCTGATATCTCTGCCAATGCCGTGCCGATCCCCGCCAGCCCATGGCCAGCATGCCGTAGATTCTTTGCCCAAACGAATTTGATTTGGCTGTATCCCGCATGGTGGCGAAGTCCGGAATCAAGCCCGTGAACCAGAAGATGAACGAAACCGTGGCGTAGGTCGAAACCGCGAAGACGTCCCAGATCAGCGGACTGCGCGGCTGCGGCCATAGCCACATCGTGTTGGGATAAGGAAGCAACCAGTACGCGAGCCAAGGCCGGCCCAGATGCAGGATCGGAAACATTCCAGCGCAGGCTACGGCAAACAGTGTCATGGCTTCCGAAAAGCGATTGATCGCCGTGCGCCAGTCCTGCTTCAGCAGCAGTAGAATGGCGGAGATCAGAGTGCCTGCGTGCCCGATTCCGATCCACCACACGAAGTTTACGATGGCGAATCCCCACGCCACGGGAATGATAATGCCCCATATGCCAACGCCACGGTAAAACAGCCAGGTCACGGCCACTAGAAAAATGTTGACCAGTACAAAGGCGCACGCAAATGCGATCACCAGCCGCTTGGGCGTCTTCCAAATCGGCATGAACACCACGCCTGAAATCTCGTCGGTGACCGTGCCGTAGGTTTTCCCAGGGCCGATTACTTTGTCCGGTCCCGGGTCCAAGGTTGCTAGCGCAGTGGATTCATCGTCTTCGCGGTTCACATTTATCCTTTTTCAAGATCCGGATTCGGGTTGCGCAGCCGCGCTAAATACGTGGTGCGCGGACGCGTGTTCAGTTCTTCGAGCATCGGGTAATCGCGCTGCTGGGCCTTCAATTTCGAGACGCGGCTGTTGGGATCGTTCAAATCGCCGAATACGATCGCTTCGGTGGGGCACGCTTGTTGGCAAGCCGTGATGATTTCTCCGTCCGCGACCGGGCGGTCCTGCTTTTCAGCGTCGATTTTGGCCCGGTTAATACGCTGGACGCAGTAGGTGCATTTTTCCATGACTCCCCGGCTGCGCACGCTGACGTCCGGATTCCGAACACCATAGAGGCTCTGCGTGTCCCAGTCCGAATAGAGCAGAAAATTGAATCGCCGAACCTTGTATGGGCAATTGTTGGAGCAATAGCGAGTGCCCACGCAGCGGTTGTAAACCATTTCATTCAGGCCTTCCCCGCTGTGGACCGTGGCTGCCACCGGGCACACTAATTCGCACAGGGCATTCTCGCAATGCATGCAGGGCACCGGCTGGAAATACATCTCAGGATCGTCAAGCGAGCCGTGGTAATACCGGTCAATGCGAATCCAATTCATGTGCCGACCCTTGGCTACCTCTTCCTTGCCGACCACTGGAATGTTATTTTCCGCCTGACACGCGATGGTGCAGGACTGACAGCCGACACACGCGGTCAGGTCAATCGACATGCCCCACTTATGCTTGTTCCTGTAGTCCCATTGAGGGAACAGACTCATGCTATCCGGAACCCGGTCGTCTTCCGGGCGCGCAAATTCCGGCTGCTTTTGATATTCGGCGAAGGTCGCGACACGGAAGGGATCACGTTGCTCCATGCTTTGCGTGTGCTGCGTGGTCGCAAACTCATATCCCCTAGACTTGCGACTGATGCTCACGCCTGATCCGTGCCACAATGCATCGCTCGTTCGCAGCGCATAAACATCGAATCCGACGCCGTTCGCGACACGGCCCGCACGAGTCCGGCCGTAACCGAACTGCACGGTCAGGGATTCATCGGCGTGTCCTGGGAGAATCCACACAGCGCCGCTGACCTTACGTCCGCGATGATCGACTTCGATGATGTCGCCGGTTGTGACTCCGTAGTGCTCGGCGCTCTTGGGCGAGAGCCACATCGCGTTGTCCCAGGTCATCTTGTTCTGTGGCTTCGGCATTTCCTGAAGCCAAGCGTTATTAGACAGTGCGCCATCTCCCACCGCCGGATCGGGCCTGAACACAATTTCAAGACTGCCTCCCGCTGCTTGTGCCGCCTCGGGTACTTTAGCCTCCGGTGGATTTCTTTCCGGCAGAGCCGTTCCGGCCATGACGCCGTCGTGCAAAGTGATTTGCCAGAAATCGTCGAAATCGGCCGACTTGTGCTGACTCTGCCAATAGCCCCGTACTGTTTCGTGAGCCGTCTGGTCCGCCTGATTGGACAGCACGTTCATCACCTCGTGTAGCGTCTTGCCGCTATAAATCGGAGCAATGAGGGGCTGCACGATGCTGATTGTCCCGTCATACGCGCGTGCATCGCTCCATGATTCGAGATAATGCGCTTCCGGCACGTGCCAGTGACACCACGCGGCCGTTTCGTTCGAGTACAACCCAAGGTGGGCTCGGAAAGTCACTTTCTTCAGCGCATTCAGAAAATCCAGGTCGGCCGGTGCGTCATAAACCGGGTTGCCACCGAGGATCAGCAGCGCCTCCACCGCGCCAGTCTGCATGTCCTTGACTAAGTCGGTAAGCGACGCCAACTGGTCGATTTGATTCGCCTCGACCGGATCGGTGTAAATCACCGTCTTACCCGTGTTTCCGAACCTCTGATTCAGAGCGTGGGCGATCGCGTGGACCCGCGGCGGCTGATGCTCGCCCGCGATGACGATGCTTGCGCCACGATTCGAGCCTAGATCGGCGAGAATGGCTCGCTGCGGAGCACTGCCTGAATCCTCTCCACCTGAGAGCAGCGCCGAGGCAAACGCTTCGACATCTGAAGTGCGCATCCGGAAACGATGCTCCGCCATACCTCCCGCGAGCGAGGGAGTTCCTTCAGCAACGTACAGCCGCGGCGCACGTGCGTTCGCGTCCAGAGTGGCCGCACGGCGTCGAGCGCTGTAGTCCCGCGCGTAACGCAGACTTCCCGGCATGCTCGAGCACAGGAAATCCGCATCGAGAGACACAAAGACGTTGGCGCGGTCGAAGCGATACAGCGTGTTCATCGGCCGTCCGAATGCCGCTGCCGCGCCAGCGCGTGCTGAGTGGCGTCCGCATGGTTCATACTGATGCCACTTGGCCGAAGGGTACGCGGCCAAGAACTGCTGAATCTGCGACGCCAAGGTCGGGGACGTGACCGTTCCGGTCAGGATGCGGAATCCTTCGCCCTTCTTCAGGCCGGCGGCATCGCGCGCGCTGCCCAAAGCCGCGATGAAACTCCCCCAGGTGCTGATAAAGCCGTTGTGGGTCACGGCCTGGGAGCGATCAGGATCATACAGAGTAAGCACGCTCGCCTGCATCGCGGCATCGGTCGCTCCCGCGCTGGCCGGATGTTCCGGGTTGCCTTCGATTTTGGTCGGCCGTCCCATGTTGCTCTCCACCAGAAGTCCGGTCGCGATCCCATCAAAGCTGATAGCGGTCGCGTAGAACAGCGGCTTGCCCGGAACAATCTCCTCGGGCTGCTGCACATACGGGACGATCAGTTCCTTGGGCTGCACGGTACATGCGGAAGCGCCCGCCAGCGCAATCGAGGCGCCCATCAGTGCCAAGAATCGGCGGCGCGACGCGGGATCGTTCCAGTCGGGTGTGCGATGGGGGAACTCGTCCTCAACATATGCCCGGAACTCAGCCGTTTGCGCGAGTTCTTCTAGGCTACGCCAATATTGAGGGAATTCTTGGTTCACTAGTTTCACCGGTGACACGTTACGCAGTCCGTTAGACTCTGAATCTTGTACTCCGCTACCAGCTTTGGTCCGATTTCATCCTGATTGGGCGCCGGTGTTTCGTATGTCGGGTCGAATACACGGTCCCTGGGCCGCACATGCTTGGCCGGATCGCGATGACACTCAATGCACCACTGCATATAGAGGGTATTGACCTTGTACATCAGCGGCATCGTGTCTACGCGTCCATGACACGTCGAACAACCGATACCTTTGTTCACATGAATACTGTGATTGAAGTAAACGAAATCCGGTAAATCATGAACCCGGGTCCATTCGAGCGACTGGCCCGTCCGGAAGCTCTCCCGCACCGGCTCCAGCATCGCGGCGTTCGTCCAGATCTGGGAATGGCAGGTCATGCACGTCTCGGTGGGTGGAAGACCAGCAAAATCGGATGTTTCTACGGACGTATGGCAGTAGCGGCAGTCCAGTCCGTCGTCGCCGACGTGGTGCTTATGGCTGAAGGGAACCGGCTGTGCGAGCGCGACGTCCACGCCAGTGGTGAACGCGCCTGCATTTAACTTGTAGGCCGCCCACACGATGCTGCTTAGCAGCAACACCGCTCCGATGATGCTTACCTTCGCGAGACTGTTTGAGCTGCGGTGAAAGATCTGCGCCATTTCGCAAATCCCTGCACTTCATCCCGCCCGGAAACTTTGGGCGGTTCGAGCCTTAGATTAAACCCACTTTACGCGCGAAGAAATACAGTCACGAGAGTATTTCTGGCAAGACCGTAAATATCGTAACGTCACATTGAATCGCACTATAAAGAGTCCAGTCGCGCAAGATAGACGCACGTACAGAGTATTGCGATTCGGAAATGACGTCAAGAGCGAAAATAATCGTTACGGTTGCTCAGGCGCGGCCGGATCAAAGAGCGGAACCAGCTGCCCGTCGATGTCTGTAAAGCGATACTCCTTAGCCAAGTCTGCCACCCAGAGCAGTCGCCCAGTCTTCGCCTTCACTTTAGGATCTGCCGCCAGGGCGGCAACCGCGCGGCCAATGTATTCCGGCGACTCGCTCAGGTCGAATCGGAATTGCTTCTTGATCGCGTCGGTTGTCATGACCATCATCACGCGCTCCGTGCGCATGAAGCCGGGGTTGAGCCCGACCACCGTGATGTTCGACGACTTCCCCTGAAGACTCATACCCGTCACCAGACGGTTGATGCACTCGTGAGCCATGTCATGGAGCACCTGACCACGATATGCAGAGGGTTCCTTGTGTTGATTATCCGTAACGTGAACAATCAGGCCGCGACGCTTCTTTGCCATCAGGCGGGCGGCATAAACGCTGCCAAGCCAATAGGTGCTGATCGTAGCGAGTGTGCCGCGCCAGATATCCGACTCCAGTTCCCAAAACGGCTTGGACCATACCGCCATGAAGTTGACCGACCAGGCGGAGTTGACGAATACATCAGGAGCGCCGTGGTCCGCCTCCACCCGTTCAAATAATGCGGCCACTTGCTTCTCGTCGCTCAGATCGCAGCAGACGGGGATGCCTTTGCCGCCACGTGCTGTAACCTTCTCCGCAGTGTCCTCGACCGTTCCCGGAGCATTGTCATAAGGAGATGGTCCGTTACGCGAAGTCCGGGCCGCGACGTAGACAGTTGCGCCGGCGTCGCCCAGCGCAAGTGCGATTCCGCGCCCGGCGCCGCGGCTCGACCCGGCGACCACGGCGACTTTGCCGTCCAGCATCTTTGACTGTTTCTTCATGTCAGTAACGTGTCATAGCAGTTTTCCCGCACGCCGCGCAAGCTTCGCTTGGGTAGAATAAGTGATTGCGCCAATTCTTCCGCCGGGGGCACCCACCCTTCACCCGAGTTCTCCTCGTGGAGAGCGGCTCACGCCGTTTGTTCGATTATTTGATTCCAGGATTGTATGAAACCTACGGCGAGAAGATCGAAATAGATCTGGTGACCTGCTTTGCGGGCGTCCCTGAAGGATTTCGCGGCACGGTTTATCGGGTTACCGACTATCCGGGTCCCGAGGGGCGTGCGCGGTTGTACCAACAACTCGGCGGTGCGGCGTATCCGATTCTCGGCATGATCTGTTCCGGGGAATCGATCATGACCAAGTGGAAGTGGATGCTGGCCGCGCGCCTCCCCGCGAAGGTCTTCGTATTGAATGAGAACTCAGATTATTTTTGGGTGGATTGGGCCCACTGGCGCGTAATGGTACATTTCATGCTGTTTCGCGCCGGATTGACGGGCGCGGCCGCGCTGCCCACCCTCGCCCGCTTGCTGTTTTTCCCGTTGACCCTGGCATATCTGTTACTTTACGCAGGGGCGGTCCATTTGCGAAGGAGAATCCGAATCTTATGAAAGCCGTATACATTGAACAGACCGGAAGTCCAGACATCCTCAAGTATGGAGATCAGCCGAAGCCTGAGCTTGCGCCCGGAAACGTCCTGATCAAGGTCGCGGCAGCCGGCGTGAATTTCATTGACACCTACCATCGCACCGGATTGTATAAGATCCCTCTGCCGGGGGTGCTTGGAACCGAAGGAGCCGGCGTCATCGAAGCCGTCGGCGATGGCGTTCAGGGCTACCAGGTTGGCGATCGAGTCGCCTGGACGACGGCCCGAGGGTCTTATGCCGAATACGCATTGGTGCCGGTGAACTACCTGCTCAAGATTCCTCACGATGTGGAGCTGCGCGACGCTGCCGCGGTAATGCTGCAAGGCATGACCGCTCACTATTTGACACATTCTACTTTTCCGCTGAAGCCGGGCCAGACCGCCCTGATTCACGCGACCGCGGGTGGCACCGGCCGGCTGGTGGTACAGATGGCGAAAATCGCGGGCGCGCGCGTCATCGGCACGGCCGGCTCCGCGGCGAAAGTAGAAGTGGCGCGCCAGACCGGCGCGGATGAGGTCATCGATTATACTCAGCAGGATTTCGTGGCGGAAGTGAAGCGTCTTACCGGCGGCGCGGGCGTGGACGTGGTCTACGATTCCGTAGGGCAAAGCACCTTCATGAAAAGTTTGGATTGCCTCCGCCCGCGCGGCATGATGGTTTCGTTCGGGAACGCCAGCGGCGCCGTTCCCCCGATCGAGCCGCTGCTGCTCGCACAAAAGGGTTCTCTGTTCCTGACCCGGCCGACCTTGGCCCACTATATCGCGCTACGGGAGGAGCTCGAGTGGCGCGCATCAGACATCTTCCGATGGATCGAGGAGAAAAAACTCGTCCTATTGGTAGGACACGAATATAAACTGGCGGACGCAGCGCAGGCTCACCGCGATTTGGAAGGGCGCGCAACTACCGGGAAACTTGTCTTGCTAGTGTGACGATCGCCTGCGCTTCGGCCGATCGTCCTTCGCCCACAGGTCCAACTCGCTCCGCGGTCTTGAACTTTACCGAAACGCGATCCAGGTCCAGACCCAGTGTGCGGGCCAGCGATTCGCGGATGGGCAAACGATAGTCCTTCAGTTTCGGCCGCTCGAGGATCACGGTGGAGTCCACATTCACGATCCGGTACGCCGCTTGACGCACCAGCGCGGCGGCGTGCGCGAGGAACTGCGCGCTGTCAGCGCCTTTCCACTGCGGGTCCGTATCCGGGAAATGCATTCCGATGTCGCCCAGCGCGGCCGCTCCTAATAACCCATCGGTAATGGCGTGAGAGAGAATGTCGGCGTCCGAATGACCCTCCAGGCCGAACTCGCAAGGCACCGTGACGCCGCCCAGAATCAGAGGCCGTCCCGGAGCCAAGCGGTGTACATCCCAGCCGAGACCTGTGCGAAGTTCCTCGACACTCACGATGCGGCGTGTCCAGCCATTTCCTCCGCGAGGAAGAGCCGCGCAAGATCCATATCGGAAGGTCTGGTGATCTTCAGGTTTCGATCGGTACCCTGCACCACGGTGACATCTACCTGCTCAAGACGCTCCACCAGGCTCGATTCGTCCGTTCCCAGAAAGCTGTCCTGCCGCGCCATTTCGAACGCGCGCTGGAGCAGGTCGAATCGAAACACCTGCGGAGTTTGCGCCAGCACCAGGTGCTCGCGGGGAAGGGTCGCGCGAATTTTGTTCTTGTGAACCCGCTTCACCGTATCGACCGGAACAATGCCGACGATGGCTGCTCCCGTGGCTGCCGCCTCCGCAATCACTTTATCGATAAGATCGACCTCAATGAAGGGGCGCACCGCGTCGTGCACCGCTACCAGGTCGGTATCCGGAGTGAGCGCAGCCAGCGCATTTTCGACGGACGCCTGCCGGCTATCGCCACCTTCGACCAGCCGCACGGGGCGGGTGGGATGTTCCTGATGGATCAGTCCGCGAGCCCAGTCCAGGTCCTCCGCTCTGAGCGCGACAACGATTTCCGTTACGGCTGGACACCTCAAGAACTTGCGGATGGTGTGGATCAGGATCGGAGCGCCTTCCAGCAGCATGAACTGTTTCCGGCTGGTGCCCGACTTTTCCCGGCCCATGCGCGTGCCAAGACCAGCAGCGGGCAAGATGACGGAAACTTTCATAAGCGAAGTAAGATTGTAGCGCAGGCCGCAAGCGGCAGCCTGCTTGAACCACAGTTAAACTAGATACCTGTCCCGGCGGCGGGAGCGTGTTCGCGGGCTGGACGCTCCACGCGATCCTTATCGTGAACCGTGTGCGTGCGTTCGTCAAAGCGGCCGAAAATCATCTTACCCGCGGTCGTCTGCAGCACGCTGGTTACCGAGATGTCGATCGTCTTCGAGATGAGTTTGCGCGCGTTGTCCACCACCACCATGGTGCCGTCGTCCAGATACGCGACCCCTTGGTTGTACTCCTTGCCTTCTTTCAAAATGAACACGCGCATCAATTCGCCGGGCAGTACCACCGGTTTCAGCGCGTTGGTCAGCTCATTGATGTTCAGAACCTCGACGCCATGAAGCTGCGCGACCTTGTTGAGGTTGAAATCGTTGGTGACGATCTTGCAATCGTAGACTTTGGCCAGCTCGATCAGCTTCATATCCACATCCCGAACATTGGGGAAGTCGTCTTCCAGAATCTGAATGTTGAGCTGGGGCATCTTCTGGATGCGCTGCAGAATATCGAGTCCACGGCGTCCCCGATTGCGCTTCATCGAGTCGGACGAGTCTGCCACGAGTTGCAACTCGCGCAATACAAACTGCGGAATCACGATCGTGCCGTCGATGAATCCGGTTTCGACGATATCGGCGATGCGTCCGTCGATGATCACGCTCGTGTCCAGAATCTTAAACGAATGCTTGGAGGCTTTTTCTCCGCCGAACAGCCCGCCCAGTGCCGCGAGATTGAGCATCTCGCCCTTGGCCGCGCCGACCACCAGGCCGCAATACGTCATCCACGCAAGGAGCACGACTTCAATGAAAGGGATCGTATTGGAATTGCCCGGCATCGCATGCCCGAGCACCAGCGAGATCAAGTACGCTCCGAGAATCCCGAGCACACTGCCGAAAGCAGCCCCGATCAGCCGTTTCAAACTGACGCCCTTGATGCGGATCTCGAAGACGACGACGCCCAAGCCGGCGGCCACGCCCACGGCTACCGCGATCGGGCCTCCCAAGCCAAACGGACGCAAGAAGAAAGCGGCGCAACCGAGGACCGCAATGAATAGGATCCGTATGATGAGCAGGTCTGTCAAAACTCACTCCCCCTTCGGAGTTCGCCGTCTTCTGGACGCACTCCCGCCCGCTAAACCGCGCCACATTCTTACTTATTCAATTTCTTAGGCGTTAAGTATATCACTCTTGTCAATGCGAAGGGCTGCGAGGGGATCGTAGCGGATTATTGAGGAACGACGTGTGGGAGCCGAAGAGGAAGCTCGCTAGGCCACGGATGGCCTAGACAATTTGATGCTAAAGAACTAGAGCGCTTTAGCCAGCTCTTCGGCGAAGGCGCTGCTCGTTCCCCCGCCCGTGGACGAGGGTTTTCTGGCGATACTTTTCTTGCCGCGCCGGGGTGGGCGCTGATCGAATCCGCCGGTAGTCGCCGGTCCTGCGCTTCCATGACCGGTGCCTGCCTGACCTCCGCCCTGGCTGATATTGGAATGACTGCCAGTGGCAGGGCTGCTTGTCGCGTGGCCGCCGGTAACGTGGCTACCGGTTGCGTGTCCAGCCGGACTCGGTCCGCTGGGTCCTCCTGTTGGCCGGACTTGTCCTCTCGGCTTAGGAGGCTGAGCTGGATTCGCCCGAAGCAAACGGTCCTCCAGCGGGGCACGATCGAAGCGGCGGATGATCGAGTTCATCTCTTCCGTGTTCGGCGCTTCGATAAACGCGAATCCCTTGGACTCCTGCGTTTCGGGATTGCGTATCACTTTAATGGCGTCCGCGACCAGGTTTTCGGCACTGAGCCAGCCCCTGATGTCGTCCGCAGTCACCCAAGTGGGCAAATTGCCCAGAAAGACCGTAAAACTCATTCGAAGGTTATCTTCAACTCCATAGGTGGGGGATTGCCTCCCGGAGACCGTCCCGGAAGGCACCTTTATGCTACCACAGTCCTCAACGAGGGCAAACAAAAAAGCAAGGGATTTTTTGCGGGTGGATCTATGTAGTGGTCCTATACCACCTGGACCCATAGCGAACACCGACGCGGTAGACTGCTGACAAGGAGGATCGATGAAAGCGCTGCTATTCCTGCTTCCGATAACATTATTGGCGGCCGACAAGGGCTCTGATTACATCATGAAGGAGGTTCGTCATGAGCTTGTGTCGCTTCCGTATTACTCCATCTTCGACAACCTGGCGTACCGCGTGGACGGAACGAAAGTGACGCTGTTCGGGCAGGTGGTTCTCCCGCAGCTCAAAGCGGACGCCGGAAACGCAGTGAAAAGGATTGAAGGCGTGACTTCCGTCGACAATGAAATCGAGGTCTTGCCTGTTTCGCCGAACGATGCTCAGCTACGCCGCGCCCTGCGTAACGCGATCTACTCCAGACCGCAACTGGAAAGATACGCCCTGGGAGCCGTGCCTCCCATCCACATCATCGTGAAGAACGGCAATGTGAACTTGGAGGGGGTGGTGGCGACGGAGGCGGATAAGAACGTCGCCGGTATCGCCGCCAACGGGGTACCGGGGGTTTTTGCGGTGAAGAACAACCTCAGCGTCGAGAGGTAGGGCGGACGCCCTCGTCCGCGCCGGACCCCCTGGTCCGGCTTCTTCATTCGGTGTTCATCCCGTCTTGCGAGTTAAAGGCTCATTCAGCATCTCCAGTACCGGAAGCATCACCCGGAACCGCTTCACCAACTCCGGGAGAATCTTGGACGTCGTCGCCAATCCGGGTTCCAGAGTGGTGTAGTACAGCCAACGCTTCATCTTGAGGAGATCTGCGGCCGGATGGGTCGCCGCGAAGCCCTTGGGAATCCGTTGGAGTGAATCGCCCTGGAGCTTGCCATTCATGAGCTTCTCCGGCTTTCGAGCGGCCTTGCGGAATTCTTCATGGTTGTCGGCGAGCCATTGGCGAATCGCCAGCATCTGGTCGGGAGCGGGATCGTAAATGCCGCCCGCAACTTCGAGCCCCTTGAACGAAACCGAGAAGTAAAATCCGGGACTGGCCAGCTTTTCCATCACCCGGCGCGGAAAGACCGCCCCGAGGTGGGTCTTATACGGTGTCTTATCGCTGCTGAACCGCGTGTCCCGGTAGATGCGGTAAATCGCCTTCTTGGGCTCTTTGACGTACTCGGGGGCGAACTTCGCGAACTCCTGGTTCAACTCGTCGCATAACGCGATCATCGGGGCCTTGACCTGGGTTTCGAAGGTCTCCTTGCGCGGCAGGAACCATTCCCGGTTGTTATTGCGGGTGAGGCCGCGGAAGAAGGTCAAGGCATCGGGCGGGAAACCGGCAAACACGTGGAGGTAGCTCCTTTATAATCTCTAGTAGATGTTCTCTCGCCTTCCGGCGATTCTCAATTTACAGGTTCTTGAGGGTGCTCCGCTGAACCGTTACACTCGGTTCGGGATCGGCGGGGACGCACAACTGCTGGCCGACGCCACCTCCGAGGACGCTTTAATCGGGGCTCTCCGCTGGATTGCCGAAAATAAACTGCCGCACGCCGTGATCGGCGGGGGGACGAATCTCATTGCGGACGACTCAGGCTTCCCTGGAATCGTGCTCCGCTACGCGGCTTCGGGCGTCGAAATCGATGGCTCGACGGTTCATGTAAAGGCTGGAACCGTCCTGCAGGACCTGGTCGACCAGACCGTGGCTCACGGCCTGCAGGGCCTGGAGACTATGACCGGGATTCCGGGATGGATGGGCGGCGCGATCTACGGAAACGCCGGCGCGTACGGCCATTCGATCAGTGAGATCGTCCAGACGGTCCGGTTCTTTGACGGCGGCCGGGTCCGCGAAATCGGCAATCAGGACTGCGAATTCCGTTACCGTGAAAGCGTCTTCAAAAGCCACAAGGACTGGATTATTCTATCGGCCACGCTCCGCCTCCATCCCGCCGAGTCCTCCGATCTGCGCGCGACGGCCGAAGGCATCCTCAACATTCGCAACCAGAAATATCCCACGACGATGCGCTGCGCCGGCAGCATCTTCAAGAACCTGTTGCTCTCCGAGCTTCCGGAATCCCTAGCGAAACAAATCCCGGAGCGGGTGATTCGCGAAGGCAAGGTGCCCTCCGCTTATTTCCTAGAGCTGGCCGGGGCGAAGGGAATGTCGAACGGAGCGATTCGCGTGGCCGATTACCACGCCAATCTGATTTACAACGAGGGGAGCGGCACGGCGCTCGCCCTTCGCCAGATCATCGGCGAGTTGAAGTCGCGGGTCTGCGACCGATTCGGCATTCTGCTCGAGGAAGAAGTGCAATACGTCAGTTCACCGCGATCGTGACGCCGGGCTGGCTCGACACCTGCCCGACCGTGATGGTCACGGCTAAATTGCCCGGAGCAATGTACCCCGCCGGTATCCTCGCGTTAACCTGCAGCAAGCCCGGAAAGCCCGCGACCGGACCTGCGTAGAGAACGTCGGAAGGATAACCGCCGATCTGTACTGAAATGGGCGCGCCTGACACGCCTTCTCCCGTGCCATAGAGGGCGATAACAGATCCGCGCGGCGCGGGGTTCGCGGCCGAATTGATCGTGCCATCCTGGTTATTCGAGGAAGCCTGCCCGGAGGACTCGGCAAACAGCGCCGGTTCCGCGGCCGCGACGGTTTCCGCAACTTGCCCTAGCGATGATCCGCCATAAGACACCTCGATCTGCACGTTCGTGGACGCGGCGATCTGGGCGGGCGCCTGCACCTCCAGTCCATTACTCAATATTCCGAGGACGGGCGCCGCAACTCCGCCGATCATGAGCTGTGTGCTGGCCAAGTCGGCGACTGTCAGACCGGTTCCGAGCACGAGCATCAACATTCCCGGCGCGATTGGACCGGATTGCAGGCTCGCTGCGTTCACTACATTAAGCGTCGTGGTCGGGGTAGTGGCCGCTGGCGCCGGTGTCAAACGCAGGATTCGATTGTTGTTAAGATCCGCGACGTAAATGATCCCCGTCGAATCTACCGCCACGCCCCACGGAAAACCCAGCTCAGCCGCGGACCCGATGGGATTGAGATGCCCCGACGAATCGATGTCGAGGATCTGCTGGAGTCCTGTGTCGGCCACGTAGACGTCGCCAGTCGCGCTAATGGCCACGCCGCGCGGCATACTCCAAATGCCGGCGCCGAAACTGGTCAAGTTACCCGAGGAATCCAACCGGCCGACGTGGTGGCCGCCTTCATCCGTGTAATAGAGATCCCCGGAGGCATCGAGCTCAATTCCACCTGGCGACTGCAGGCCAGAGAGCAGCGTGGACATACCGGCCGCACTCAGCTTCACGATCATCCCCGTCCCCGCGTCGGCGATGTAAAGATTTCCTGCAGGATCGGCGACCGCATCCACCGGCGACACGAGTCCTCCGGCCGCAACTGGGAGAACGATGCCGCCGGAGGTCACCATCCGGACACGCTTGTTGCCTTGGTCAGAGATATAAAGGTCGCCGTAGAGATCGACGCTAACGGAAGCAGGTGAATCGAGCTGTGCTTGTGTCGCCAATCCTCCGTCACCAGTGTTGCCCACAACGCCGGTTCCGGCCACGGTCGTGATCGTCCCGTTCGAAGACACGCGCCGGATGCGATCGTTGTCACGATCGGCTATATAGAGATTGCCGCTGGAATCGACCGCCACCGCGCTCGGATGATTGAGGCGCGCGAGCGTCGCTGGTCCGTTGTCGCCGAATGCCGGATCGCCTCCCCCCGCCAGGACAGTGCTGAGCCCGACAAACGAGACCCGGAACATCGTACCTCCATCGACCGCGTACAGATAACCGTCGCGGCCGACGGTCAAGTCCGAGGCGAGAACATTCAGCACAGTCGGCGACCCGGCGCTCGGGATTTGCGTAATGGTCCCTGCGTTCGGATCCGCGATATAGAGAGAACCGAGACCGTCGATCGCGAGACCAGTGGGCGTCACTGCGTGCGCAAAGGTCGAAATCACGCCATTCGCAACCTTGCGAACCAGATGGTTCTGGCTGTCGGCGATGTACAACGAACCCTGCTGATCGACGGCCAGCCCGGCCGGATACGCAAGCTGCGCCTCTGTGGCCAGCGCCCCGTCCGGCGAATATCCGGCCACGCCGGTTCCGGCCACAGCGGTCAACGACCCGTCCGCTCCCAGCCGCAGCACGCGATGCCCGCCGAAATCGGAAATGTAAATCGCTCCGTTTCCGGCCGGCGCGAGATTACGCGGCGCGACCAGAGGTATTGCCGCCGTCGCCGTGCCGCCCGCAACAGTAGTAATGATTCCGTCCGGAGTGATGCGCCTGACTCGCGCGTTTCCGAGATCCGCAATATAGAGGTTGCCCGCACCGTCGAAAGTCAGACCATAGGGCGAGTTCAACTGCGCTGCGGTGGCCGGTCCGCCATCGCCCGAGAACCCTTGGACGCCGGTTCCAGCCACGGTCGTCATCATTCCGGCTGGCGTCACCTTGCGGACGCGCTGCTCCAGGGCATCGGCTACATAGAGGTTGCCGTTCGCATCGGCCGCGATGCCCTCGGCTTGAATCAGGATTTCCTGTGTCGCAACACCGTCCTGGCCCCAGTCGATGCCGGCGACGGTACTGACCTGGTACGTTAGCCCGTCAGCGGAAGCAGCCGTTGTACTTAGCAACAGAACCGCGAAGGCCGGCGCCGGATGGAATAAGCGAAGCACCTTACCACGTATCAGTGTTCTCTAGCCCAAAAATGTCTCACGGCCGGGCGATGAGGGCTTCGTGCGTACCATTATTCGGCGGATTTTAATCGCCACCATCCTCACCTCCGGGTTCGCCTTCGCGCAACCCCCTTTGATATTGAAGACCCGGCAAATCGACACAACGATGTCGCAGCCTGTCATGGAAATTCGAAGTCCGCATGCGCAAGGGCGCGGACATCTGCTTTTGCAATTCAATGAAGCTCCCTCGGCCGAAGTCCTTGCCGATTTGAAATTTCGCGGTGTTAGTGTCCTCCAGGATGTCCCCCAGAACGGGCTCCTGGTCTCCCTGGAGGGCCGCGCGGATCTGAATGGCTTGGGCATCCGTTACGCCGCGCCCATCGCTCCGTCAGACAAGATCAGCCCGCTAATCGGCGCTCTGAATTCCGCGGCGATGAACGGCTTCTTCCTGGTCGAGTTTCATCCTGACGTCGACATGAACGAAGCGCGTCAAATGGTGCTCTCATCCGGTATTGACTTGCATGAGAATCCCGACCTCAACCCGCAGCACCTGATGATTCAGGCCGATAACTCGAGCACTCTGGCCAGCCTCGCCAGCCTCGACGCGGTGGGTTATATTTTCCCGGCTTCCCGGGAACTCATAAGAGGCTCCCGAACGCTTGCCTGCCTCGGAGCCTTGACCACTACCGGAACGACGGCGCAATCCATTCCCACTTACGGCGATGGCTGGGATGGCCCTGGCTTGGGATCCGCGGCGCTTACGTATGTGTGGAGCAAGATGACCGCGCAACTCCCATCCGCCTCGGTGCAGGCGGAAATCCAGCGCGCAATGGCCGAATGGTCGAAAGCTGTACAGGTGACCTGGACGCAAGGAACCAACCCGACCGGCGATCGCACGGTCAACATTCTCTGGGCCACTTACGACCACGGAGACGGCTTTCCCTTTACCGGTCCAGGAGGCGTGCTCGCTCACACGTTTTATCCCGCGCCGCCGAACCCCGAGCCGATTGCCGGCGACATGCACCTGAACGATTCCGAAACCTGGAAAATCGGGAGCGATATCGACGTGTTTAGCGTCACGCTCCATGAATTGGGGCATGCGCTTGGGCTCGGACACTCCGACGATCCGAGCGCGGTGATGTATCCGTACTACAAAATGGCGACTCAGCTCTAACGCGCTGGACATCAGCACCGTCCAGACAATGTACGCGGCTCAGGAGGCCCAGACTTCCGCGCCGGTCACTACGCCTGCTCCCACAGCTCCGGCGCCACCGCCCGCCAATCCTCCCACGGCTCCCGCCTACGTTCCAATGACGCTGGTGGTGAATGCTCCAGCCGCGACCACGACCGCGCCGTCGATCGCACTCTCTGGTTCACTCACCGGAGGCAGCGGACCGATCGTGGTGACGTGGACCGTGAGCACCGGGTCCTCGGGCACGGCGCAAGGCTCCGGTTCGACTTGGACCGTCGCCAGCGTTCCTTTGGCCTCAGGCGCGAACACGATCACAGTCACGGCGACCGATACCAAGACCCACATCGCACAGTCTTTCGTGATAACGCGCCAGGCGGCAACCACGCCGGCCAATACCACGCC
>JBEKBK010000082.1:0-20979 GCA_050015435.1 Bryobacteraceae bacterium | reverse complement strand
GCCAGCCGGCTTTCAACGACTATGTGGACCTCCAGCGCGGATGGCGGCTGACGGTAGTGACGCCCATTCTAAAGTCCGGGGGCTTCGCACTGAGAACGAGCGACCAACAGGTGAGCGGAAACACGATCACCCTTTCAACGGGGACAGATTTCGTGGGTTATGAGGTTGCGCATTACAACGTAACCGGCGCTGGCGGAGACCGAGTAAGGGTCACGTTCAGTTCGGCTGACGTAACCAAGGACGGTAAGACAGAACCTCAGCCGCGATCCGTTCTCCCGCTGTTCCAACTGGGACGCGGGGCCAAATACGTGCGGCTGATTTTTCTGGTTCGCATCAGCCAGGCGGACCACAATATGGCCGTCATTGCGGCAAAACACCTTGACGCACTGGAAGCGATCACCCAACAAGTGAAGGCCAACCCGGCTGAAGGCTGCCGGATCGATCGCGCAGCGGTCTGTTTCTGGATTCCGGAGGGTATAGCGATCCGTCCAGAGAGGCTGAAAACAGTGGACGGGATCCCCAGGTGGGTAGACTCATACCGCTAGGAACTGGCCCTCCACCATAGACTTCGGCGGAACCGCATGATAAAATTCCAGATTCTGATTCATCCACGAGGAGATTATTGAATGCGTAAAGTTCTGAGTATTTGTTTCGTGATCGCGTGGTGCGGAATACCCGTCTTCCCGCAGTCCAAGGCCAAGGCCGAAAATGTGCCTGAGATACCGTTCGAGTCGGTTCCGAATTTCTTGAAGCTGCCGGCTAACCTGTATTTTGGTGAGGGCATCGGTGTCGCGACCAACTCCAAAGGCCATGTTTTTGTTTATACCCGAAGCGGCGATACGCGCCTGTTTGAGTTTGACCAGAAGGGCAATTTCGTGCACGAAATCGGCGAAGGTTTGTACGGTTTCCAGTTCGCGCATGCCGTGAGAGTCGATCCGCAGGACAACATCTGGGCCGTGGATGAGGGGACGAACATGGTAATTAAGTTCAACCCCGAAGGCAGAGTCATCATGGTGCTCGGCCGGCGGCCGGACGTGTTCACCGGTGTCCCCGTAACCATGGGCTTCAACGCGCCGGTTCCTCCGGCGGAACCCTACGTGTTCAACCGGCCGACTGACGTTGCTTGGGACAAAGATGGAAACATTTTCGTTTCCGATGGCTACGGCAATTCGCGAGTCGTGAAATATGACAAGAACGGACGCTATATTACAGCAGTCGGCACGAAGGGGTCCGAGCCGGGCCAGCTCAATCTGCCCCACACCATGGCGGCGGACGCCAAAGGCAATATCTATGTCGGGGATCGTAGCAATGCCCGCATTCAGGTGTTCGACAACGATCTGAAGTTCAAGGCGATCTATGACAAGGTCGGTTCGCCCTGGGCAGTTTGCATCACGACGCAAGGCCCGCATCAATACTTGTACAGCTCGAATTCGTACCCGGACAGCAATAACACGACGCTCGCCGCGCAAACCGGCGAGATCTACAAGATGGAGCTGGATGGAACTATTCTCGGAAAGTTCGGTCACGCCGGGAAGCAGCTCGGCCAGTTCAGCACCATTCACGAGATGGACTGCCGCAGCGAGAACGAACTCACTGTTTCCGAGATCGGCGGGTGGCGCGTGCAGAGAGTCGTTTTGCATCCGAACGGGAAATAAGAAGGAATTACTAATATGCGATCAACACTATTTTCTTTGTTAGCTACAGCACTGCTCAGTGGCGCGGCTTTCGCACAGTCCGCTCCTGAGATTTCGTTTGACTCTTCCGCGAATTTTCTAAAGCTTCCGGAGCACATTCATCTTGGGGAAGCGGCCGGTGTGGCGACAAACTCTAAAGGACACGTCTTCGTCTACACGCGAACTGGTGATGCATACGCCACGATCGGGTCGTCCCGGACGTTTGTGCATGGCGGATCGCGCCTGTTCGAGTTTGATCAGACCGGGAAATTCGTCCGCGAGTTCGGACAAGGGTCCTACGCGATGATGGCTGCACAGGCGGTGCGCGTCGATCCGCAGGACAACGTGTGGATTGTCGACCGCTACTCCAGCATGGTGATCAAATTCGATCCTGAAGGGCGAGTGTTGATGCCGATGGGGCGTAAGCCAGAGTCCATTAACGTGGTTGCCCCCGGCGCGGCAGCGGGCGGTGGTGGCCGTGGAGGTCGCGGACTTCCGGGAGCCGGCACGCCTGGCGATTTGTTCAATCAGCCTAGCGACGTCGCATTTGATTCTTCCGGCGATATCTTCGTATCGGACGGCTATGGCAATGCTCGCGTAGCGAAGTTCGATAAGAACGGATGGTTCATCAAGTCGTGGGGTTCAAAAGGCACGGAGACGGGTAAATTCGACAGACCCTCCTCGGTCGCAACGGACGCCCAGGGCAACGTGTATGTCGCCGAGATCGGCAATAAGCGGATTCAGGTTTTCGACAACGACGGGAATTTCAAGAGCGAGATCACCAATATCGGAACGCCTGCTGCGATTTGCATTTCTCCGGGTCCGCACCAGTTCCTGTACAGCTCGAATTCCAACGAGAGCAACACCATGGATAACGGCGAGATTTACAAGCTGGAACTCGACGGGAAGGTTCTCGGTAAATTCGGCCGCGCCGGCAAGCTGCCCAAGGAATTCGGCACGGTGAACGAGATCGATTGCCGTCGCCCCAACGAACTAGTGGTTGGCGAGCTCGCGAATTGGCGAGTCCAAAAACTGACGCTGCATCCGTAAGGCGCTTACCGCGAGCCGCTGGTCTGGTGGCTCGCCTGGTAGTGCTCCTTCAATAGATCGCGCCCGAAATCTCCGTTGAAGTCCCGCCACACAGAGTGGATGTGGTTCGCGTTGTCTTGTGTATCGTCGTATTCGACCAGGAAAGTGGGAGATTGGATGCGGTAGTAGTGGGGGTCGCCCCGCTCGATGCCACCCTCCCACGCAAACCACAAGTTGTTGGCGGCCTTCTTGATCTGATCCTGGCGGGCAGCGGCCAATTGCTCCGGCATGTTGTTGCAGTATTCGTCGACGAGGTTTTGCAATTTCTCGCGTTGCCCGGCGTTCATCCGGGAGACTTCCAGACCGCTCGGCTGGCCTTTCAGAGCAGCCTGCCGCGAGTTCGTCGTCAGGATATCGGTGGGGGCCTTGGCGTCGACCACCGCAATCTTGCGCTGGTCGGGCGTGAGCGCCTTGACCAATTCGCGCGCCAGATCTTCTTCGCGCGCCAGAACCCGAAGCCCTTTGCGCGGACCTTCCCTCACTTCCGCGGGGTTGGACCCGAAGAAACTGGGAGCGCCGATCACCTTGCCGTCCACGATGGTGAAGTTCTGGCTTACGTGATGGCCATCCACCCGATAGCCCCATTCGCCGGTCTCAGAGGGCCGGCCGAAGATGCTGAAGAAGTAGCCATCGGGATCGCGTCGCGGTCCCTTCCCCTGCTCCATCACGGCGAGGATATCGTCAATGCTCATGATTGTGGTGGCCTTGATGAATCCGCGCTGGCCGAGACCGGCACTCAGCAAAGCCATCGCAAGCTGGCGCTGGCCTGCCGTCATCTCCCGCAGAGGGAGACCTTTGCGCGGCACGGGCGTATAGAACCAGTTCAGCCTCTCTTCATCTTCAAGATTGAAAGTGACGCGTGTCCGCTGATCCGCGGTAAGCGAACTCAGGAACGCATTGGCGGCGCTCGTCATCACGGGAATAGACTGAGTTGGATAATAAGCGGCAGTCAGCAGAATCATCGCGATGGCTGCTCCCGCGAGCCGGACTCTCACGGTTTTGCTCTGGAGAAAATGCATATTCGCCGTCCTCCTTGTTGCCGGTTCCAATCTTACTCCAAGCGGGATTATTGATGGGCCCCGCCGTACAGAACGCGGCCTGGCCTCTCGGTGGTCACAGCGCCGTTGCGCAGGCTGAATTTTCCATTCACCATCACATCGCGCACGCCGACTGAATATTGATGCGGTTTTTCAAACGTGGCGCGATCCGCGATCTTGTCAGGGTCGAAGATCACCAGGTCAGCCTTCATGCCGGGCCGCAATAAACCGCGATCCCACAATTTCAACCGCTGTGCCGGGTATCCGGACATACGGCGCACGCCTTCCTCCAGCGTCAGGACCTTCTGTTCCCGCACATAGACACCGAGAACTCGGGCGAACGTGCCGTAGCTACGCGGATGCGGAGCGGCTTGGCCGAATACCGGAATCTCGCCGTCCGAGCCGATCATCGTGTATGGCGAGCGCAGAATTCGAATGACGTCTGCCTCATCAATAGCGTGAAAAACCGCACCGCAGCCGCCCTTCGACACCAGGTTCATCGCGGTCTCGGCGGCGTTTTCCATGGTGGGTTCTTCGCCGCGCGCCCGAGTGATGTCCGAGAGGCTCTTGCCGGCCAGGGTTCGATCGAAAGAACAGTTTGTGATCACGACGTTCTTGGGATCGCCGGCGCCGCGATCGAATTTGATGTTGTCGACGATGGTCGCCTTGATACGGGTTCGCTGTGCGGGTGCGTCGAGACGCTCCACCACCGACTTCTGGCCGCCTTCGAGCGACCATTGCGGGAACAGCGCCGAGAGTGACGTGCTGGAGGCGGTATACGGGTATTGATCGATGGTGACATCGACGCCTCTGGCTCGGGCCGCTTCGACCAGTTTTAACGTCTCGACGCTCTGGCCCCAATTCGCTTGGCCGATAACCTTGTGATGCGTGATCTGAGTCGGTAATCCGCCTTCCTCGCCGATGCGGATGGTTTCACGAACGCTATCGAGGACGTGGGTCGACTCGTCGCGCAAATGCGAGGTGTGCATCCCTCCCATGCGTCCGACCACTTTCGCCAGCTCGATGACCTCTTCGGTCGGCGTGAAGTTCCCTGGCACGTAGAAGAGACCGGTCGAGAGTCCGAACGCGCCATCACGCATCGCCTGAGCGGCCAAGGCTTTCATCTTTTCGATCTCTTCCGGCGTGGCTTTTCGATTGACCAGGCCGATGACTTGTGCCCGAATGGTTCCCTGTCCGACGAAAGTCGCGAAGTTCACTGAAATCGGAGTCTTGCTGACCCGATCCAAGAATGGCGCCAACGGGAGTGGCGAACTTCCATCAGGTCCTTCAATAAAAGTGGTCACTCCTTCGCGGAGATAATTCTCGGCTGTGGGCACCTGGAAGATGCCACCCCTGCCGTGCGAATGTACATCGATAAATCCAGGGGACACCACGAGGCCGCTGGCGTCCACTCGAACCGCGGCGGTGGCGTTCGCGAGCGGACCGATGGCCGCGATCGAATCGTTCCTGATACCGATGTCGGCGTTGAACCAAGGAGCGCCGGAGCCATCGACGACTTTGGGGCCGGTGATGAGGATGTCAAACTGGCTGCTCTGCGCAAGTACAAGTGCGGAAGTGAGGAGAAACAGGGGAAGCAGCTTCAGCTTAGCGGTTTCCATTTAAGGCTTAACGTACCATGGAATGCCGTCCCGCACGGCATTTGCGTCCGGATGTTAGCGCACCTGAGAATAGGTGAGACAAGGAGAACGAATGACAAAAGCGCTCGTGCTGGGCGGCGGGGGGCCGGTCGGGAGAGCTTGGGAATCGGGTTTGATGGCCGGGTTGGCTGAAGGTGGCGTGGATCTCCCAAGCGTGGATCTTTTCGTCGGCACTTCGGCTGGATCTGTCGTTGGCGCGCAGCTCGCGCTGGGACGATCACCCGCGGAAATCGCCGCGCCGGATCTCGCGGGAACAGTGCCGGTTCAGGCGTCGACAGGACCCGCGCCTGACCTGACGACGCTGGTCACGAAGATGCTCGAAGCAGCTTCAGGAGAACGGCCAGCGGAACAAGTGCGGGCGGAGATCGGCGCTTGGGCGCTCCGTTCGCCGGCCATCAGCGAAGACGAGTTCATCGCAAGATTCGCGCCCTTGCTAGGAGGAGAATTCGACGGCCCGTGGCCTCCGAAATCGTATGTGTGCACGGCGGTCAACGCTGCTGATGGAGCGTTTGTGGTCTGGAGCAAAGATTCAGGAATCGGTTTGGCGCGTGCTGTCGCATCGAGTTGCGCCGTGCCGGGCATCTATCCGCCGGTATCATTTGGCGGTCATCGCTACATCGATGGCGGAATGCGATCGGGAACCAATGCCGATCTGGCGAAAGGCTACGAGGCGGTCGTAGTCGTGGCCGTTACGCTGCGATCCACCCCTTCATTCATTGGGGACGTGTTCCGGCGACGCTTCGATGTGGAACTGGAAACGCTACGACAATCCGGCAGCCGGGTGGAAGTGATTGTTCCGGATGAGGCTTCGAACGCCGCGTTTGGTCTGAACCTTATGGATGCGAGCCGCCGCCAGCCTTCAGCCCAGGCTGGATTGCAGCAGGGAAGAATCGAAGCGGAACGTGTGGCTAGACTATTTCTTGATTTAGCGTAGACCAGTTTCGTGCAGCTGGTAACAATGCCTTCAGCGGAGTACGCTTCCTGAAACGGTTTACGTTATCCCCGAAACTGGTCTACCCTCTGGCGCTTATGATCAGCGCGCCTTACCGGTCTTCCGTAGTCGGTCTTTCAGCCCACTCGCGCTCGAGCATTCTGGAATATTCGCCGGAGGCGAAAATCTCGAATTCAAAGTTGAACTGGCCGAGGTCGGCGAACTGGATCTGGGCCTGCCGGCATAGGAACATCTGATCCGCGTAGCGATAGTAGTTGCGAATGAATTCGTCGGCGAGCATTTCACGCGAAGGAATGTCGGAGAGAACGGAATTGAGCCCCAGGGCGCGCGTGAAGATCGACTTGTAATCCGCCACGCCCCACTTGCGCAGCTTGGATTGAACCGCAACGGGTGTGTCATTGACCAGATAAGCGGCGAAACTCTGATATCGGACGCCGGCCTCACGAAGCTCGGGAATATTGGTGACGTGTTCGAGGCACTGGTCGATCCAGCGCACCAGGTCCTTCCCGACGTAGAAGAGCATGCGGATTTCGCAATATCGCCCGTCGATCAACGCGCGATCCAGTTCTTCGTTGCTGCGCTCACCGGAGGGCAACAGGCCCTGCAGCATCAGGCTGGCTCGCGAGCTTTCCACTAATTTGTCGGGGCCGCCCGCGTCAGCGAAGGGGTGCAGGATCAACGGCGGCAGTGTCCGGGAAGAAGTCATCGTCATGGGCCTCATTGCTTTCTGAGTGAGTATGCCAAATTACTTCCGCTCGGTAAGCAGTACGTTGGCTTCAATCGTTTGGGACCCACGGAGCACCTTCACCGGTACTAAGTCGCCTGGTTTGTGGGCACGCAACGCATAGGTAAAGTCGTACAGGTTGCCAATCTCCTTGCCATCGAACTCAATTAATATATCGCCTGCTTTTAGCCCAGCTTTAGCCGCGGGAGTACCATCCCGCACATCGGCGAACCGGACCCCCTTCGGGGGCTCATTGAAATCCGGGATACTGCCAAAGTTAGGGCCGTAGCCCGACCCGCCTCCCGAACCGCCGGTGGATTGCGCCGGCTCCGCAACATGCTGGAACTGCGGGCGTCCCGGATCGTTGGCCAGGTGCGCCATAATCTGCGAGACGTAATCCAGGAGCTTGGCCGCATCCGGTGCATCGATCTTATCGGGCGTATCGCTCGGTTTGTGATAATCGCCGTGCAAGCCCGAGAAGAAAAAGAGCACCGGCACCTGCTTCGTGGTAAACGAGGTGTGGTCGCTCGCGCCATAACCACCCTGTTCCGAGAGATCGATATGAAGGGGCTCGGGCGGCTTCACCTCATCCAGCAGCTTCGCGAACGTCGATCCGGTACCCTCTCCGCTCAGGAAAACTTTTCCCTCGCGAATCCGCCCGATCATGTCCATATTGATCATCGCGACCGCGTTTTCGAGAGGCAGGACGGGATGGTTCACATACCACTCGCTGCCCAGCAGACCCAGCTCTTCGCCGGCGAATGTGAGAAAGAGAATACCTCGCTTGGGTTTGGGCTGTTTTGAAAAATAGCGCGCCAGCTCGATCACGCCGGCGGTGCCGGAAGCGTTGTCGTCCGCGCCCGGATGGATGGTTCCGATTTGCGACGGGGCCAGGGAATGCTCGTCTCCGAGTCCCAGGTGATCGTAATGCGCGCCGACGATGACGTATTCGGAGGTCTTGCCGGGAAGGTAAGCCGCAACATTATGCACCGTTTTCGTGTCGCGTTGGATATCGACGTCGATTTCAACCTTCAACTTATTGAGCACGAACGAACGGAGTTGCAGATCCTGGTCGATGCCCTCGGAAATCTCGCGCAAATCGCGTCCCTCGGCCTTGAGCCAGGCTTCTACGGTGGCTGCGTCCACTTGAACGAACGCGATACCGGAGTCGCTGGGTCCTTCGGCCGGGCCGAATTTCTCGAGGCTCTTTTCCGCGCCGCCATGGGCGAAAATATCGTTTACCAAGATGACGCCTTTGGCGCCGTGCATCTTCGCGTTGGTCACCTTTTCGGCAAAGGCCGCGTGAGGGGTCAGGGCCTTGCCATCGAAGACACTCTTTTCGTCGGCCTCCTGAGGTTCATGCCGAAGGACCAGGACGATTTTGTCTTTGACGTCGATGCCCGAGTAATCGTCGTAGTGAAGATTAGCGGCCGTGATGCCGTAGCCAGCGAAGACCACCGGGCCCGCAAACGTGCCGCTTCCGGAGAAGGCGAATGGAACGAATTGCTTCTCGATGGCGAGCGAGCCGCTCTCGCCAGCATCCTGGAAATGGAAGGAATTGTCGGGGCCGAAGTGAGGGTTCAGCTTGACGGGGAAAGCCTGTTCGAAGTCTTTTTCAGCGGCCGGTTTCAGTCCAAAGGATTTGAATTGCCCGGCAATGTACGTTGCGGCTTTTTCGAGCTCCGGCGAGCCCGTTGCTCGGCCCTTCAACTCGGGCGAAGCCAGAAAGCGCACGTCGTTCCAGTAAGTATCCGGGTCGATTGAGGTCGCCGCAAACGCCAGTGCGCAGAGGCCGAGCGCAGCGAATAGGAAGAAACCTCGCCGGAGATGTGGGGCGGTCCCCCTGGACCGCGGCCGCCGCCCCCGTCGGCCTCCGTTTTCGTCGCTTTGGTCGAGCCGGACAATGGGGTCCACGTTACTTCACCAGCTTAGGGATGGCGACTTCGCAACATTTGTCCGATTCCGCCGCGGCCGCTTTCGCCTGGTGATCGAGCTCGAAATTAATCAACGGTTCGAGCTGCTGCCAGGGGATGCCTCCCTCCAGCTTGCGGCCATTCATGAAAATGGTCGGGGTCGCGGATACTTGTAGCAGATGCCCCTCCGCGACGGACCGATCCACCTCGGCCTCGGTCGCCTTGGTCTCGACGCAGCGGCCGAGTTGCATTCCATCCAAACCCTTCTCACCGGCGAATTGCTGAAGTTTGCCGGTGATGTTATCCATCCCGATCTGGATCTGGTTTTCGTAAGTCCAGTCGAAGAAATCCCAGAACGCGGCTTGCTTCTGGTTATAGACGCAGCGTCCGGCGATCGCAGCCGTTCTGGCCCAGTTGTGAATCGAGTCGAGCGGAAAGTCGTTGAAGTAGACGCGCACCTTGTCCTTGAAAGTAGAGGCGATATTCTCCCGCAGGACCTGCGCTTCCTCCTTGCAGACAGGACATTGGAAGTCGCTAAAGACGACCAGGGTCACGGGCGCTTTCTCCGGCCCAAAACTCGGTTGCGTGCTGGTCTTGAGCTTGTCAAGGTTGGATTGGAACGGGTTGCGATTAATGTCGTAGGCGTCACCCTTGACCACAGTATGCCCGTCTTTGGAGACGTAGTACAGTTCGTCCTTCGTCCCGCCGTTATAGGACAAGTGCACCGCGACGTCAAAAAAGCCCGGTACCGAGGTGGACGGCTTCGCATCGTCGATCTTCACGGTGATTTCCGGAATCCATAGCTCGACGTGGCGGAGATAGCTCTCGAGCGTAGCCTTATCAAGGGCCGACTTCTGAGCCGCCGGCGGCGGTGTTTTTTGAGCCTGCGGCGCTGGGGCAGGCCTGGTCTGGGCAAACATCGAAACACAACAAAACACAAACAGGGTAGTCTTCATATCACCAACCTTCAAACCGTTCCATTTAGAGTACCGGACCGATGCGCCACGGCACAAATTCGTGATGTCCTAGACGCTCGCTCGAGGTTTTTTCCCCCGACGCGATACGGAGCACCAAGTCAAAGATTTCGTGGCCCACTTCGGAAACCGTGGCCTCGCCGTCCCCAATACGGCCGGCGTTCATATCCATATTGTCGCGCATTCGGCGGTAGGTGTCCGAATTGCTGGCAATTTTGATCACCGGGACGGTGGGGAAGCCGATGGCGCTGCCGCGGCCTGTGGTGAACGCGATCAAATTGACGCCGCCCGCGGCCAGACCCGTGAGAGAAATGGGGTCGTAACCGGGAGTGTTCATGAACACGAATCCCGGCGTCGCGATGCGTGCGGCATAGTCAACGACGTCGTTGAGCGGCGACGTTCCGCCCTTCGCCACCGCGCCCAGGGATTTTTCCAGGATGTTGGTCAATCCACCTTCCTTGTTGCCGGGGGTCGGGTTGTCATTGAAGCTGCCGCCGAAACGCAAAAGATACTGCTTGTACCCTTGGACGAACCCGAGCAACTTCCCGGCTACATCTTTGTTGCGGGCGCGCCGGACGAGCAGGTGTTCCGCGCCGAAAATCTCGGTGGTTTCGGCGAGTACGGCGGTTCCGCCCGCGTGCGCCAACAAGTCCGAACAGACTCCCAGCGCAGGATTTGCCGTGATTCCGGAGAACGAATCCGAGCCGCCGCAGTTGAGGCCGAGAACGATTTTGGAAGCCGGCACGGGAACGCGCTTTTCCGAGGCGGCCTGCTCGATGAGACGTGAGATTTCTTTGCGCGCCGCCTCGACCGTGGCGCGCGTCCCACCGCTCGATTGAAGCGTCATCCCGATCAGTCGGCCACCGCGGGGCGCGCCAGTGCCCAAGTAATGATCGATCTGGTTCACTTCGCATCCGAGCCCCAGGATGATCGCGGACGATACGTTGGGGTGGTCCAGGACCCCGGCCAGGGTACGCTGCAACTGGATCGTATCCGGACCGATCGTATGTCCGCAGCCTTCTCCGTGCGGGAAGGCGACTACGCCGTCGACATCGCTGGGCAGCGCCTCTTTGGCGAAGCTCGCTGCGATCAGCTCGGCGGTGTGGGCCGCGCAATTGCTGGCAGCGACTACGGCGATGTAGTTGCGCGTGCCGGCCCTGCCGTCCTGGCGCAAATATCCGAGAAAGCTGGGAGCATTGTCTGCCGCGCGAGGCAGGGTTAAGTCGTTCTCTGGGAATTCGTAACTGAATTCGAGCTCTTCGAATCCGAGGTTGTGGGTGTGGACGTGTTCGCCGGCTTCTATTGATGTCTTAGCCCGCCCGATGACGTGCCCATAGCGATGAATCACGTCTCCCGGTCGAAGGGTACGGACGGCTATTTTGTGGCCGGCGGGAATAGCCGCGCGCGTCCGGATCTCGCGGCCCGCGATCCGTACAATCGAACCCGCGCTCAATGGCACCCTGGCGATCGCCACGTCGTCGGCCAGATGTAGAAGGATCGCCGAATTCTCGGGGGTGGGAGCCCGGGTGATGTCGAGGAGAGCCATCTAAGCGACGATTCTATCAAGTAGCGCGCGATAGACTGGGTGTCATGCGGGCCGTTCCTGTTCTCCTGCTCTATCTGCCCTGCGCTATCGCCACGAACCAGCCGACTTTCTTGGCCTCGTTTGATCCTGGTATCGACATCCAGGCCATGGCTGTCGATGCGGCCGGAAATACCTATTTGACGGGAAGCGCCAATGGCAACGTTGTCCCCACCACTCCGAATGCGTTCCAGGCTCAGTACGGTGGCGGGTTTTGCCCCGTCCCCTTCATGGGTGTGGTTTCCTGCTATCAGGCGTTTGTTATCAAACTCGATCCGGCGGGAAACATCGTATACGCGACCTATCTGGGCGGACAGGGAAACTACGGTGGATCGGCCATTGCTGTGGATTCGGCGGGAAGTGTCTACGTCGCGGGCACGACGGATTATGCGCCTGCGGTTGGCACGTTTCCGCTAACTCCCGGCGCAGCTTTCACAACCCCTGCCAGAGCATTTCTGGCAAAATTGAATCCGGCTGGCAGTCAGCTCGTCTACGCGACGTTTCTTCCCCTTGAGTACAACACTCTCGCGATGACGATCGACGCAAGCGGGAATGCCTACATCGCCGGCACAACCAATCCAACAACCGCGCCCTCTCCGACCACTCCCGGGGCTTTCCAGGTCGCGCCCGGGAATGGCGACTGGGCAGGAGTGGTGCTAAAGCTGAATCCTTCCGGCTCGGCGGTCGTGTACGCCACCTATCTTTCCGGACCAACCGGAAACGCCAATACGGATTATCTGTCCGGGATTGCGGTGGATGCAGCCGGCGACGCGTTTATCACCGGGTCCACCAGCTCAGCCGGTTTTCCAGTGACTGCGGGCGCGTTTCAACCCCAGTACCCGGGCGGTACCACCTCCGCGTTTGTTACGGAACTGAATCCCCAAGGGACCGCGTTGATTTATTCGACCTTCCTCGGAGGGGGCAACCTTAATGGAGGCGGGGCGAGCATCAAGGTGGATCGCCAGGGCGGAGCGTACGTACTCGGCGGCAATTTTCTCGCGCATCTGAGTCCGGACGGTTCCACGTTGGTTTATTCCTCGTATCTCATGTCGGCGAGATCGATGGATGTCGATTCGGCCGGCAACGCGTACGTAGCGGGGAACACCGGCGCGGGTTTCCCCGTTACTCCGTTCGCATATCAGGCCGACTTTAGCGGGGGTGCGCTTTCGCGTACGAGCTTGCGCCGGGCGGTCAGCTTGTGGGAGCCACTTATTTGGGGGACACGTACACAGAGGTCATCGCGACGGCTCCCAACGGCTCAGTTGTGATCGGCGGCGGGTTCGATGTCACCAGCATCTTCGTCGCACCGACTGTTCTGAATGCGGCCAGCTACGTCCCGAACACGGTCGCGCCCGGTGAAATCGTGGCCATTCGCGGCTACGGGTTCGGGCCGCAGACGGAGATTCTTTTCGACGATTTCGCCGCGCCGATACTCGGTTCACTGCCGGAACAGATCAACGCACAAGTGCCTTGGGAGATCCCGGGAAGGACTTCTACTCAACTAACGGTCCGGGATCCCTCGACCCTTCTGATGACCACATTCGCGATCCCAGTCGCGTCCTCCTTGCCGGGCATTTTCTACGTCAATAACTCCGACGGCACGCCAAACTCGACTTCAGATCCGGCCAAGGGTGGAGACTTTATCTCGATCTACGGCACGGGCGGAGGTGTAATGAATCCGCCGGGAGTTACCGGCGGCGTTTGGCTGTCAACATCGCTCGCAGCGCTGACACTGCCTGTATCCGTCGCCATCGGCGGCGAAAAGAGTCAACCGATTTATGCTGGTTCGGCTCCGACGCTCGAATCGGGCTTCTTTCAAATCAATGCTCGCCTACCGGCGGACCTGCCAGCGTCCACGGCATCTCTTTGCATCATGATCGGCGGCGTATCGAGCCAATCCGTGCCAGTCGCGATTCAGTGATCTACTGCCACAAAACGGTTTCCGTGACCTGCTCGTGGATATGCACGTGAAACTTGCCATTGACGCCGTGAATCCACAGCCCGTCATCGCCGGGCAAAGGAATTTCTTCGGGAGAATTCACTACTATGAGGTCACCGGCCTCCACACCGTCGATCAGTCGCCCGATGTGGATGTGGACGTGGCACTGTGAGTGAAGCTTCTCGGCGTTATAGGCGACGCCCCATCTGTCCCCCCACAACTCCTTCGATTTCGCGATCGCGGCTCCCCACAGCGCAGCGCGAACTTCGGCCGGAAGCGCGGAGATTTGGTGCATTCCCGGCGAGTGTTGGCGCGGAAGGGCGAGCATCCGGTCCGGTTTCCGTAAACTATTGTCCCGTATGGTAAAAAACAGGATCCCCAGCGGTTGTTGTTCGGCGATTTCACAGAGCCCGCACTGCCGCTCCTTCATCGTCTCCGGGATCTTGGGATCGCACCGGCAGGCGATCTGCGCACGCGAGACCGCTGAGAACGCGAATAGTGCCAGTAGCGCGACGATCCGCATGGCCTCATTATACTGGAGACTTGTCGCGATCCTGGCTGATTGTCCCGCTGCTGATCCTGTATCTTTTCGACCTGGGCGGCGCCGGGTTTCTGGGACCGGACGAGCCTCGTTACGCGTCGGTCGCCCGTGAAATGGCGCTTTCCCACGACCTGGTTACTCCCCGCTTGGACGGCAGCCCATGGTTCGAAAAACCGCCGCTCCTGTATTGGCTAATAGCGGCGGGAAAGTTCCTGCGCCTGCCGGACGAGTGGGTCGCGCGCCTTCCACTTGCGCTGGTTAGTATCGGGTTTCTAATCTTCTTTTTTCAGATCCTGACGGACGAATTCTCAGTGCGGCGGGCGTTTGCAGCCACGGCGATCCTAGCGACCTCGGCCGGATGGCTAGCCTATAGCTTCGTTGCCGTGACCGATCTTCCAATGTCAGCAACCCTCAACGCCGCTCTGTTGATCGCTCTATTTGACACTCGGCGCGATCAGGGTTATGTGGCAGGTGCCCTGCTCGGACTGTCGATTCTGGCCAAGAGTTTCGTGCCCGCAGTGCTGTTTGTGCCGATGTTCCTGGTGGCCCGTGGCAAGCGGCTAACCATGCTAGCCGGTTGCGTAGTAGTCGCCGCGCCCTGGTATGTGCTCTGCGGTCTGCGGAATGGAGCGGTGTTCTGGCGTGAACTCTTTTGGAAGCAGCAAGTGGAGCGATTCTTTACGCCCTCGCTGCAACATGTCCAGCCGTTTTGGTATTACATTCCCATCTTGTTAGCGGGTCTGTTCCCCTGGACTCCGCTCGCCGGCCTTCTGTTCGGCCGAAAGACGTATAGGGACGTTCGCGTGCTTTCTCTCGCGGGATGGGTTCTGTTTGGCCTGGTGTTTTTCTCGGCTGCGAGAAACAAGCTGCCTGGATACTTGCTGCCGTTGTTGCCGGCTCTGGCGATTGTTCTAGCCTCGGCGCTCGAAGCAGCGTCGAGCCAAGCGAAGTGGTGGTTGAGCACCTCGGCTCTGATCTTGGGCGGACTGCCGGTAATCATGCGCGCGCTGCCGGACGGTCTGCTATTCGGTTTCCGAAAAGCACCGTTTAGTTTCGGATCCCCAGCTGCGATTCTTACCGTTTTGCCGTTCGTCATCCTTGCAGCCGGCGTATGGTGGCTCGCTTGGCGCGACAGAGTTACGGAAGCGATTCTTACCTTGGGCATCGCGATCATCGCAGCGGTGACTTATTTGAAGATCGAGACATTTCCGATTCTTGAGGAGCGTGTCTCCGTTCGCGGATTCTGGCGCGCGAATCAATCTCAAGCGGCGAACGCGTGCCTCGATAACGTGAGGCGTGATTGGGAATACGGGCTGAACTACTACGCCGGCCACGCGATGCCGGCCTGCACCGATGACCAGATGCGCCCGCGGATTACCGTCAAAGACCAGCGCCTGGTCGTGGTGAACTAAGATGGCCGAGAACATCATCGTGGTGGGCGGCGGGATCGTCGGGTTGGCGACGGCTTACCGGTTGGGACAGAGGATCCCGGACGCGTGCGTGACGGTGCTTGAAAAGGAACCGGGGATTTGCCAGCACCAAAGCGGCCACAATAGCGGAGTCCTCCACGCGGGGCTACAGTACACGCCCGGCTCGCGGAAGGCGCGGCTGGCCGTTCGCGGAATCCGCCAGATGGTCGAGTTTTGCCGGCGCCATGCGATCGCGCACGATGTTTGCGGAAAGGTGGTGGTGGCGGCGGTCGAGGAAGAGATCCCGCGCTTGCACGCTCTTTATGAGCGTGGCCAACAGAACGGCCTACGTGGCCTGCGTTTGCTCGGCGTGGAGGAATTGCATGAGATAGAACCCCACGCCGGCGGCATCGCGGCTCTGCATGTTCCGGAAGAAGGAATTGTCGACTATCCTCACGTCTGCGAAGCGCTCGCCGCGGAGATCCGCGTCCAGGGCGGGGAAGTGGTCACTCGCGCGAAGGTCGGCGCGATTCGCCGCGAGGGAGATGGCTGGCGAGTGATCAGCAATGCCGGCGACTATGTTTGCGATCGCCTGATCACCTGCGGCGGATTACATGCGGATCGCCTGGCGGCGCTAACGGGAAGGCGGCGCACGGTACGGATTGTCCCGTTTCGCGGAGAGTATTACAAGATTCGTCCGGAACGGCAATTCCTGGTTCGAAACCTGATCTATCCGGTTGCGAATCCCAAATTCCCGTTCCTGGGAGTTCATTTTACACGTCTGATTCATGGCGGCGTGGAAGCCGGACCGAATGCCGTGCTGGCGCTGGATCGGGAAGGATATTCGAAGCTGGACATCAATCCGCTCGACTTGGCCGACGCCATCTTATTCCCGGGGCTTTGGCTGTTTCTGGCCAAACATTTCGGGACGTGCTGGGAAGAAATGCGGCGGTCATTCAGCCGGGAGCTGTTCTGCGAAACGCTCCAGAGGCTGGTTCCGGAGATCGAGCCCGAGGACTTGGTCACCGGCGGAGCTGGAGTGCGTGCCCAAGCGATGACCGCCCAAGGGACTTTGGTGGAGGACTTTTCGTTCGTCGAAGGGCCGGGGGAACTCCACGTCGTCAACGCGCCAAGTCCCGCAGCCACCTCATCGCTGGCCATAGGCGAAGAGATCGCGGAACTGGTCGCGCAAAGCTCTCAGGCCGCCCGGTAGCGCTTGCACGCGAACTCCGTGCCTATACCTGAAATCAGCAGCCGCTCCTTGCGATTGGAAAGAAGTCGTGCCGTCCAATCGGTCATCCCGCCGTCGATGAGTGGATAGTAGGATCCGTCATCAGCTCGCGCCGAGACGCGGAAGATGAATCCGCTGTAATAGCCTAGACCCTCAAGCCGCGCGGGATTCATCCGGAAATCCGCCTCTGGGAAACGAGTTCGAAGGGGCTCGAAAACCTCTTCCCGAATTTGTGACAAAACCCGAGGGTCATGAATATCTTCAGACAAGGCAATCAACCGCGCCTGGAGAAACTTTTCAGAGCCGCCGAGGTTGTGGGCTCGGATCAGCTCCCGAACCTCGGCTGGTGCAACGCCCGCCGCGGAAAGCGCCGCCCCGATCGCGCTCATATCCGAGATCTCGACCAATGGGTCCGGGAAGGCAAATCCTTGTGACCCGAGACCTCGAAACAATTGCAAATAGAACGCGAGATGCTCCTGCAAATGCTGCATTTCAAATTGAAACGATCCAGTGTCACGGCCGGCTGTGACCAGGACGAACAAACGAAAATGCGGCGAGAAACCCTCCACATCGAAAGGTTGCAGACGAACGACACGATGGCTGGCACAGAGGCGGATCTCGCCCACGTAGGTTTTCCTTCGCAGTGCGGCCTCTAACGCTAAAGCGACGGTCGGGTCCCCAAGAACCTCACTATTCCGGATGGTCGAGAGGATATTGTTCTGGCTGGTGAGCCCCAAGCCGTGATGTGCGCCGAGAACGCATACCGGAGAAAGATCGATGGCGTCGAAGTCTGCGGCACTTTCGAATGCAACCCGGTCAAACGCCGTGAACATTCGCGCGTCAACGGCGGAGGGCTTAAGCAGCGCGTTGCTTCGTGTGCGGGCCAGCAGGTTCGAAGGCTGTGCGTCGTCGGCCCGGGCCCGGTAGACATCCATCATCAAGGACTGCAGATCGCTCGGAGGGATTTCGTCTGTTAAGGCAGCGAACAGATCGGGGATGCCCGTTTGGATAGATATGCGATGCGTGATTTTGGACGCCATCCAAATAGCATCACAAAAACGAGTCGGCAAAGATGAACGTGAATGATCGCCGATAAGTACCGTTACGCCACGGGCGCGCCGGTGTCGAGCCGCGGAGAGTCAGGTGCGCGACGATTCAACGATTCGGCGAGTTGGACTCCCTGAATCGTAATGGTGTGGCGGGCGCTGTCGCTTCGGCTGATGTGCCCGCTCTCTTTCAGGTACCAGAGGCTGAACTCGAGCTGCTCCTTGGGAATGCCGAGTAGAGTTTCAAGATCGCGCAGGCCGAGGCTGGGCTGCTGCGGATGAGTCTGGCGCTTGCGGTAAAGCAAGAGAAGGATCTCATCCCTCCGCTGGACTTCGTCCTGGATGGTAGGCACGGGTTTTGGCGGCTCGAAGGGTTCCGGCGCGGGTGTGCGGCGCGCCTTGCGATGCTCATTGTCGTAAGAGGCGCGGCGCTGCGGATCGCTCAAGACCTGATAGGCATCCGATACCAGACGGAACGTTTCAGCGTTACCAGTGTCGAGATTGTCGGGATGAAATCGTTGCGCTTGAATCCTGTAAATCCGATGTATTGTCTCCTGATCCGCGTTGGAGCTGATCTGGAGGATTTCGTAGTAGTCCACGAACACAGTTATGTATCGGCGGCAAAGCGTGGATCGTTGAGATCTTAGTACCGAGGTTCTAAGGTCACCGGTTCGCCTTCGGCAACGTCGGACAGATATCGGCGCAGGGCTTCCTCGGAGCCGTCGAAAAACCCGTCGATCAACTCTTTGACCGCCAGCTTGCGAAGCGTATCGCGGCTGACTTTGGGAACGTAGTGAAAAGACCGCCCCTGTTTGCGCCGCGTCACGCCGCCGCGCTTCTCCAGGCGATCGAGGACGGTCATCACCGTGGTGTACGCCAAATTTCGATTTCCCACCAGGATCTGCCGGACATCGCGTACGGTGCCCTCGCCCAACCCCCACAGCGCTTTCAGACATTCCAGCTCCAGCGGCGGAGGAATATCGCGTGGCGGAGCAGGACGTCGCATGCGGATCAATCGCGGCGCAAGGCGTTCTGAAGCTTCGCCGCAAACGGGGAGGAGGTCTGCTGCGGCAGCGGCTTCGCACTCTGCGCCGCCTTTGGCTGGACCGGGGCCGGCCGGGGAGCGGGAGGCTGGGGGTCCAGGAATTTCCGTTTTTTGAGGACGCTGCGATCGAGCGGCGCGCTGTAACCGGTCCACACGCCCTCGATCAGGCGATCGCGCTCGACCATGCCGCGCACAATTTCCATCTTGGAGTCGAGATTGTCGAGATGATGCAGCAGCATCGCCTCAGCAAACAAAGGGACCTTGGGCGAGCCGTATTCGAGCTCACCATGGTGACTCAGAATCATGTGCAGCAGCAGATTGCGCAGCGGGGGAGGAAAATCGGGCAGGTCGCGCAGCTTATCGTCGACCATGCGCACGCCGATCATGATGTGCCCCAGTAACTGGCCTTCCGTACTGTAGCCAAAGCTGCGGGAATAGGTCAGTTCGTGTATCTTGCCGATGTCGTGCAGAATCACGCCCGCCAGCAGCAAGTCGGCATCCACGTCGGGATAGTGCGCAGCCGTGAACTTCGCCAGGTGGCAGAGGGACAGCACATGTTCGATCAATCCTCCAAGCCAGGCGTGATGCACGGACTTTGCCGCGGGTGCGGTGCGAAAGGCGAGGGCCACCTGTTCATCCGCGAAGATCAATTCGAGCAGCGCCTTCAGGTGCGGATTACCGACGGACGCGATCCAGCCCCGCAACTCCAGGAACATCTCATCGCGGTCGCGCTTGGATGCTGGGAAATAATCAGCGAAGTCAATCTCGGAGTCGGCCACCGCGAGGAGCTTGTGCACGGTGAGCTGAGGCCGGTTTTGGAAGATCTGTAACAGGCCCTTGACGCGGACGAAGTCGTCGCGCTCGAACGCATCCAGCACCTCGGAGGCGTTGTCCCACATTTTCGCCTCCAATTCCCCGGTGCGGTCCACCAGGATCAGCGAAAGATATGGTTCGCCGGATTTCTTCTGGCGAATGTCCTTGTGATGAACAAGGAAAGTACCGGTGATGGTCTGGTTCGGCTCGAGCTCGCTTACATAAGGAGACTTCATCGAGTCACGTTCGCATTTTTACTACTGCGAGGATGATGTGCCGGGCGCAGTCGTGCTGGTGCCGGGCAAGGGGACAAAACCCATCAACTTCTTGTGGCGTTTCCGCGCGGCGACTTCTTCCTTGGTGACGGTTTCCGGCTTGAGCTGAACCGGGTCGACCCACGCCGTGCTCTTACCGGGCGCGGCGCCAGAGTCCTCGTAACCAGGCTTGATCTCGAGGAATGCTTCGGTGCGGAGCTTGGTCAGATACGCGCGAACCGCCGGCTCCATGCGCGGCATGAACACCTTGTCGGTGACTTCATTCTGGACTTCTTCGAAAGCCGCGAGGCCAGCCTTCTGATGATCGTCTACCTTGAGGATTTCGAAGCCGTTCTTCAGCTTAATCGGGTCCGTAACGTAACCGCGGGGCTGGTCCCAGACAGCGCCCTCGATTTCCGGCGCCAACTGACCCTTTTCCCACGCGCCGATATAGCCGCCGTCATGCGAGCTGTTCGCATTGTCGGAGTTGACCTCGGCCATATCCTGGAATTTTTCACCCTTGCGCGCCCGGGCCACCAGATCCTTCGCCTTCTTCTCAGCGGCGGCGATGCCCGCAGCATCCTTGTTCTCGGTGGAAACGGTGATCTCTCTCAGGAAGACGCGTTCCTTGCGCTGAAATTCATCCTGATGGGCGTCGTAATACGCTTGGAGCTCTTCCTTCTTGAATTGAATCTTGCTCGACACTTCCTGCCGAATCACCTTTTGGCGGAACAGCTCGTTTTTCTTCTCGGACTGGTAGTCTTCAAAAAGCATGCCGGTCTGGTCATGCACATACTGGTGAAATTTATCCGGATCGGCGATGTTGGACTGGCGCTGAAGGTCACGCAGCTCCTTATTGAGCTCGGTATCCACCTTGACGTCCAGCTCTTTCGCCTTTTGAATCAGCAGCAGACGGTCGATGCGCTCGCGGAGAGCGTTCCTGGCGTAACTGTCCACGGCTTCTTTCAGGCGATTTCCGATCAGGCCTTGCCGGCGGAACTCAGCTTCCGCGTCTCTGCGATCGTGCTCCAGTTCCGTGCGGGCAATGATGTCGCCATTGACCTTGCAGACGATCTCCTCGACCACGGTTACGGGAACG
>JBEKBK010000081.1:0-21032 GCA_050015435.1 Bryobacteraceae bacterium | reverse complement strand
ACATTGTCACCGAATTTGTGGAAGGCAAGACCCTGGGAGATCTGGCGGACGAGGGGCCGGTGGAACGAAGCGTTCTGCTCGATATCGGCATTCAGATCTGTTCGGCGCTTGCCGCCGCGCATCAAGCCGGAATGGTGCACCGCGATAGCAAGCCGGATAATGTGATGCTCCGGCCGGACGGCATCGTAAAAGTGCTCGACTTCGGTCTGGCAAAACTGCTGGAACCGGAGAAACGGCCTACCTCAGACCTGCACACGCGTTCCGGGATCATTGCCGGCACGCTGCGTTATCTGTCTCCGGAGCAAGTGCTGGGCAATCCGGTGGGACCGCAATGCGACATTTTCAGCACTGGCGCGCTGCTCTACCAATTGGCGACGGGCAAGCGCCCGTTCGATGGAGCGACCGACGGAGCCATCTTAGCGGCGGTGGTCAGCCAAACGCCTCCGCTGCCCTCGAAACTATGCTTCGGCCATCGACAAGGATTTTGAATCGGTGATCATGCGCGCTCGAGAAAGATCCGGAGTTGCGCTTTCAGACTGCAGCCGATTTGCGCTCGTCGCTTAAACGCCTGAGCCTCGCCACGACCGCGCCCTCCGAGACCACCGATATTTTGGCGGCCGTGGTCACGAAAGAGCCGGATCTTTCCAAAGTACCGGTAATCGTCGCGCAGAGTAAATTGCCGTGGATCGTGGCGGCAGCGCTGGCACTCGGCTTAGTTATCACCGGCTTGATGCTGTGGCGCGCGACACGGTCGGTGGACCATCCACTTACACGCTTAAGCGTCGATCTTTCGCCAGAGGCGGTCACCGGCCTCAACATCACCGTGGCGATCTCGCCTGATGGCCGGCGCCTCGTATATCCGGTAAGAAGGCCGGACGGGAAACAACAACTCGGGACGAGCCTACTCGATCAGGCGGGATATACACTGCTGCCGGGAACCGTGGGTGGCTTCGACGCGTTCTTCTCCCCCGATGGGCAATGGATTGGATTTTTCGCCGCCGGCGAGCTCATGAAGATCTCGGTGCAAGGGGGCTCTCCGGTGGCGCTCTGCGCGGCGGGAAACCCGCGAGGCGCCAGTTGGGGAGAAGACGGGAACATTGTCGGAGCTTTGACTCACTTAACTCCGCTGTTGCGTGTACCCGCTACGGGAGGAACTCCACAAAATCTGACCAACCTCGCCGCTGGCGAGAACACGCACCGGTGGCCGCAGGTCCTGCCGGGTGGCGGAGCCGTTCTTTTCACGGCCTCCTCGACGAATGTCGGGCAGGAAAACGCAAACATCGAAGTAGTCTCGCTGAAGACTGGCCAGATCAAAGTTTTGCATCGAGGCGAATATTTCGGCCGATACGTGCCGGGCGGACACCTTCTGTATGTCCATGAGGGAGTTCTGTTCGGAGTGGAGTTCGATCCGACGCGGCTGGAGGTGCGCGGTACGCCCATACCGGTTGTTCCGGACGTGGCCGCCAACCCGCTGGACGGCGGGGGCCAGTTCGCTGTTTCGGGAACCGCCTCCGGGTCAGGAACTCTCGTGTATCTCGCGGGAAAAGGGGCGGCTCAAACCTTGGGCATTTCGTGGCTGGACGGTTTGTGCAAGATGCAGGCGTTAGTTTCCGCGCCGGGCGTATACTCCAATCCGCGCTTCTCGCCGGACGGCCGGAAGCTGGCATACCAGAGCGGCGAGGATATCTCCATTTACGACTTAGAGCGAGACACCTCAACCGCGCTCACGTTCGGAGGCAATTCGACGACACCGGTCTGGGCTCCCGGCGGGCAGCACCTTGTGTTCCGAGCCGGTAGCGCCATTTCCTGGATTCGCAGCGACGGCGCGGGGGAGCCACAACGGCTATTGGAAGGCCAAAACGCTCGTGTCCCATGGTCCTTTTCCCCGACGGCCAGCGATTGGCATACTTCGAGACAGATCCCGAGACGGGACGAGATCTTTGGACGCTGCCGCTGGACACGACTGATCCCGACCACCCCAAGGCGGGCAAGCCGGAAGCGTTCCTGCGCACGCCGGCCAACGAGCTTTTTCCTAGATTCTCGCCCGACGGGCGGTGGATCGCCTACCGCTCGGACGAATCGGGAACTCGCGAAATCTACGTCCGGCCGTTCCCTGCTGGGGGCCGAGCCAAGTGGCGGATTTCGACTAGCGGCGCGTGGTTCGCGTTCTGGTCCAACCACAGCCGAGAACTCTTCTATGAGACCGCGGATAACCGGATCATGGTCATGGATTACAAGGTCAGCGGCGATTCGTTCCAGCCCGGCAAATGGCGGCTGTGGTCTGGGAACCAGATCTTCAACCCGGGACTCTCGACCCTGGACTTGGCTCCCGACGGCAAGCGCTTCGCCGTGCTCGCTCTTCGGGAAACGACGAGCGGCGGCAATGGCTCGGTTCGCGCCATCCTGATCGAGAACTTCTTCGATGAGCTGCGGCGGAGGATCATTGCGAAATGATCCAACAACAAACGATAAGCCTGGCCTGGATATATCAAGACTTCTTCGCTGCCGCCACTTCTTCCGCACTGTACCGGTAGGCTCGAAAAACGTTGTTCGTCTGCCCCTTAGCCGGGGCCGACGCCGGGCCAAAGTTCGGGTTCACATATTCCCAAACGACGTCCCCGTCGGTTGTTACTTCGAATAACCGGCCATAAAGTCCCTCGTTTATAAGCGTATTGCCGTTCGGCAGCCGCTGCGCATTCGAGATCCGGCTACTGAAGAAGAAGTGATTACTGCCGGGCCCCGTGCCGTCCTGATATTTCCACACGATTTGCTTGGTATTTGGGTTTATTTCGAGAGCGCGAGAAAAAGGTTGAGCGCCGGTGTCAGCACGGAATGGCCCGTTATCAAACAAAAGAATGTTGCCATTCGGCAGAGGTGTTGGTGCGTGCTGGCCGGATAGCGGCGGCGCACCCAGCTTCCATTCGATGGACCCGCTCTGACGGTTAATCCGCACAACCGTAGAGATATTGCGGAAGCTCAATAAAATATTGCCGTCCGGTAATTCGGCTATCCCGTTCCCATGGGTCCATTCCGAGCGCGCGTCGCTGGGCGAGGTGATCGGATAGTCCTCCGGCTCCATATGCTCCCAGGCGCGCCATTCCCATACGGTCTTGCCGTCCGTGGTCCTCTCCAGCAGGTAGTCGCCGTTGATCTTGTCGCCGTCGTGCTCGGTACCGGCCAAGCCACCTTTCACGCGTTTGGCGACGTGGGCCGGAAGCTCCGCCGAGCACAGCAGCAGCACGTTGCCATTGCGGAGCAACCGCCCGTCATGATGATGGTCCGGCTGCTTAATCTCCCACAGCACTTTGCCATTCCAGTCCGCTTCCATCACGGCGCCGCCCATGAACGGCGACTTGCCTATAAAGGTGTCATTCGCGATTTTGCCGTTGTAGAACAACGTTCCCTTGCCCGTTAGATATCCATACAAACCAGGTGGATACGGCATTTTCCACGTATGCGTTACGTTACCTTGAATATCGATCAGGTACACGACCCCTGGTCCTGTATAAGGCGTGAACAGGGTGAAGCCCGGATAGGCACGCCGCGGGTCGTAACCACGGAACCCGACACCTCGCCGCCGTATGGTATTCGAATCGATTGTGACCGTAGAAGGCGACGCAGGATCGGACGGCTTTAGCTTTTCGTAGGCAGCCACACCGCCGCCGCCCAACATGACTCCGGCGCCGAGACCTAGGACGAATCGCCGGCGGCTTATATCCGGACGGTCAGTAGCCATACGTGTTGTCTCCTCCTGTTTAGCGCGAGGGCCGCTGCCGGTTAACCAGAGGACAGTTAAACCCGCCGCGCGAGCATGATCGTCATGTCGTCCTGCAATTCTTCGGAGGCGGTCCATTGGCGGACACTTGAGAGCACCAGTTCGATGATCTGGTTCTCGCCGAGGTGGCAGTTGTGGGCAACCAAGTCCACCAGGCGATCCTCTCCGAACATTTCGCCATATTCGTTCTCAGGCTCGCTGATTCCGTCGGTGAAGAAAACCAGCAAATCGCCAGGTTGCAGCTCGACATGGCTCTCATCGTATTTCGAGAAAGGAAACGCCCCCACTACCGTCCCGTTTACGTCCAGCCGCTGTGACTCGCCGCGTCTGACCAGTATTGGCGGCAAATGTCCGGCGTTGGTGTAAGTCAGGACGCCGGTCGGTTCGTCGTAGACGCCGAGGCAAAACGTCGCATATTTTTCCGCCGACGTGTAGGAATGCAACTGGCTATTGAGATGACTGACCACGTGCGAGGTGGAGACCACGCGCGGACCGGCTCCATTCGTCGTCATGGCGGTTTCGAGCCAGTTTTGCAATTGCGTGCGCAACGAGCTTTGGAGCGTGGCCATCAGCAGAGCTGCGGAGATGCCTTTTCCGGCGACATCGCCGATCGCCAGCGCTATCTGTGTCTCGCGAATGTTCTCGTAGTCGTAGTAGTCGCCCGAGACCATCCGGGCCGGCTGGCAAACCGCGGACAGGCGAAGCGAAGCGTTCTGCGGCACGACCCGCGGGTAAAGCTGATTCTGCACCTCCCGGGCGATCTCGATCTCCGATTGCAGGCGCTCCTTCTCTTTCGAGACCACCAGAAGACGCTGCATGTTTTCCGTCATTTGATTGAAGGACTGGGCGAGCTCGGCGAGCTGATCCCGTCCCGTCACTTCGATCCGGTGCGCGAAATCCCCGGCGGTGACCCGCTGCGTGCCTTCGTACAATCGGTGGACCGCGCCGGTCATGGTCCGAGTCATCGTGACGCCGATCACCACGGAGATCACCTCGACCACCATGAATACGGCAGTAATAATGAAAATCAGCGTGACCAGGATGCTTTGCGCCAGATCCGTTCGGCGATTGAAAATCGTTGCCAGCACCGACGAAGGGCGTGAACGAATGCTTAGGAACCCGTTTCCTTCCCGGTCCGGGTGATCCCAATCGGACATGGGTATGGTGGCCCACCAGGTAAACTCGTTGTCAAAACGGCTGATCGCGGGTGGAAGACGGCTGGCGGGCGCGACACCGGAGAATCCGGCCCGGCCGCCGTTCGGGCGCTCTCCGAAGGCGACCAATCCGAGGCTCGGCACCAGGCCCGCGAGAAACTCGCTGGTGAGCGGAGCGGTGATCGTGACGTCGCCGCTCTCCGTTTTTTCGTAGCACCACAGGTACAGACGATGGTCCCGGGTGAGTACTCCACTGATCGGTTTCCATCCATCCAGCGGCGGGGAGAGCGAGCTGTGCTGCGGATATCGGATCAGATTGCCGGATTGCCGCAGCAGAATTTCCATTCCCGGGTATCGCGCGGCGTAGAATAGCTCCGTCATCTGCGACATGAGCTCCATGCGGCCGGCGGGATCGGTTCGGACGACGCTGTTCGCGGCGGCTTGCAATCCCAGAATGCGCCGGTCAAGCTCGCTCGCCACCAGATAGACGACCAATTGCTGCGTCAGGAAAAACCAACTGATCACCGTGAGCGCGAGGACCAGAAGAATGGGCAGGACCGCGATGAACAGGTACGTGACCAGCAGACGGTTCCGCAGTCTCCATACGGCGTTGCGCGCGGTCCAGCGCAGCAGTCGTATCACCAGCCAGGTGCCCGTAACCAACAGCCCCAGGCGCGTTGCGAAGAGCAGGATCCCGATGGGAGCGATCCACTGAAGCGCGAGGTCGGCTACCAGCAGGAACAGAAAAGCAAGGCCAACCCGGCCCAGCCATTTGATGGTCGTCTGAAACGACGGCACGGGTGTCTACACCCTCGATTTGGCGATCGCCGGCACGTCGCGATCCGGCTCGAGATAATATTTCGTCAGGCCCGTCTCCAATAGCCGGAAGGCTGAATCGACATCATCGGCGAAGCTGAACAGTTTCAAGTCCTCTTCGGCGATCATCCCGTGCCGGACCAGCGCATCAACGTTCAAAATTTCCTTCCAGAATTCGGTGCCGTACAGAATGACGACCATCTTCTTCACCAGCTTTTGGGTCTGCTGGAGCGTCAGGATTTCAGTCAGCTCATCCAGCGTGCCGAAGCCGCCCGGAAACACCACCAGAGCCTTCGCCAGGTAAGCAAACCAGAACTTCCGCATGAAGAAATAGTGGAACTCGAAACACAACTCTGGCGTGATGAAGGGGTTCGGGCGTTGCTCGAAGGGGAGACCGATATTGAGCCCGATGGTTTTGCCGCCGGCGTCCTGAGCTCCGCGATTGGCCGCCTCCATGATTCCCGGACCACCCCCGCTGCATACCACGAAGCGGCGGCCCGATTCATCCAGGTTGTTGGACCATTCGGTGACGCGGCGCGCCAGCTCACGGGCCTCTCGATAATAGCGGCCGTTCGGCCCTGCCTCGAAAGTCCGCGCCGAACCGAAGAACACGATGGTGTCGTGAACTTTTTCCTTACGAAAGTGCGAGAGCGGATACAGATATTCGCTCACGATGCGTAAGGAGCGTGCATCGGGACTATCCAGGAACTTCTCGTTCCGGTAGGCGAGTAGCGGGTGCCCTACCAGCGGTGGCGTTCCATCATTCGACTCACTCATGGGCGTTATGACCGGTTCGCTCGAGAGCGGCAAGCCGTTTCTCCAATTGTCGCACTGTCTTTAAAAGTTCCGGCAGCTTCGGAAAGGCAGTGATGGCGCGCAACCATTCGCGCGCTTCGAACGCAGGCGACCCGCTCATCACCGAGCCGGCCGGGATATCGCCGCCGATTCCGCTCTGCGCGTAGACGACCACATCGTCATGGATAGTCAAATGGCCCGAGATGCCCACTTGGCCGGCCAGCAGAACGTTCTTTTCCAGCACGCTCGATCCGGCCAGTCCTGTCTGCGCGCAGATAATGTTATCCTCCCCGACCACGGAGCCATGGCCCACTTGCACCAGGCTGTCGATCTTGGCTCCGCGCCGCACCCGCGTTTCCCCCATGGAAGCCCGGTCGATGGAAGTGAGCGTCTGGATCTCAACGTCGTCCTCAATCACCGTGATGCCGCTCTGGACAATTTTGAAATGAGTGCCATCGGCGCGTTTCGCGAATCCGAAGCCATCACCGCCGATGACCACTCCATTCTGCAAGATCACGCGGTCGCCGATCCGGCAAAACTCGCGCACCACGGAGTTCGCGTGAGCGCAGAAGTCATCTCCGATTTGCGCGCCTGCATAGATGACGACATGAGGATGCAAGATCGCATTGCGCCCGATCGCCACGCGTTCCCCCACCACGGCGAAGGGTCCAATGGACGCGTTCTCTCCAATCCTGGCCGAGGGGGCGATCGACGCCAATGGATGGATGCCTGGTTCCGGGCGAGGCGGTTGATAGAAGAGTGCCAGGGCGCGGGCGTGATCGAGATAGGGGTTCGCCGAAAGGAGCTGCGCCGCGGACAGCCCGTCAATCCACTTCGAAACGACGATGGCGCCAGCGCGCGTCTGCTTTACTTTGTGGGCGTACTTCGGATTGGCGAGGAAGGTAAGTTCGGTGGGGCCGGCGTTCTCCATGCCGGCGACACCGGTGAGATCCAGGCTGCCGTCGCCACGTAGCTCGCATCCGAGTGCGGACGCGAGGTCGGAAAGTTTCATCTTTATAGGGTACTCAGGATTACAGGGTACTCAGGATTTGAATTTATCCCGGCACGCGGCGGAGCAGAAATAGTATGTTTCGCCGCCAACTCTCTTCTGAATGGCTGTGGTTGGTGAGATGAACGTGCCGCAGACTGGGTCTTTCTTGAGTTCGCCACCCGAAGGGACCGACGGCGCCCGCGGCCCGGTGCCTGGACTCGCAGAAGAAGCGCGAAACATCTCTCCGAATCCCTTGGAAAGGATCCCGATCACCGACCGCAAAACAGTGATGATCAGGATAACCGCGATCATCTCGAGGATCGCGCGGAACATTTATCTACCTTCTCTCACGAAAAAAGGGACAGCGGCTCTTGGTTCGCCACTGTCCCTTTTTTCAACTATCTCTTCTTCTGCGCAGGAGGCTTGCTGAACTGCGTATCGACGGTCTGTCCCAGAGTCGCGAGCATGGCTTTTGCCGCGTCAGCGTTTGGACCATTCGGCGCCAACTGCATGTACTTCTGAAACTCGTCGGCAGTTCCGGGCGGGGGAACGATTTTTCCGTCGGCTGATGTCGTTGCCTTTCCCATCAAAATCAACCCGTACTGATAGTGCGCGTCCGCGTAATTCGGATCCAGTTCCAGGGTCTTCTTGAAGGCCTCGACGGCCGCGTCCGTCTGCCCGGTGTTTACCAGCACGGCGCCTAGATTGTAGTAATACTTGCCGGCCTGGGGGGGGTCCAACTGTGCCGCCTTCGTCAGCTCAGCCTGGGCCTCAGGGAATTTCTTCTGCTGCGCAAGAACCAGCGCGTAATTGTTGTGATAAGCGGGATCGTCCGGCTTGAGCTCGATCGCCTTCTGGTACGCGGCGGAAGCCTTGTCGAGTCCGGCCATCTGCTCGGCTCCGGGCTTGGTCTTGGCTTGGCTCGTGTACGCGTCGCCGAGGTTCGCCCAGACCACGTGCTGAGCAGGATCCAGTTCGGTCGCCTTTTGGAAGCTCTCGACTGCAGCGTCCCAGTTCTTGGCATTCGCGGCATCCTTACCGGCGTTGAAGGCGTCATTCAGCGCTTTGTTCTTCGCCATCTGCGCCGCGGATTCCTTCATCTTCTTCTCGTTGGCCGCCCTTTGCTCCGCCGACATCGAACGATCCTGTTCGGGAGCGGCGGCGCCACCAGCCCTGGCCGCGGATTCCTGGAGGTTGAAGGGAACCTCGGAATTGGCGGACAAGTGCGTGCTGACATTGTCCATGGCATCTCGCTCCTTGCCATCGACTTCAATGCTCACTTTGTAGGTGCCGATGGGCAGGCCGCCGTAGAAGTAATGACCCTTCTTGTCGGTCTTGGTCTTGTAGCTGCCCTTGATATCTTTGCGATCAATCTTGATCACGGCATTCGGGAGAGGCTTGCCGTCATCGCCTTTGACGTCGCCTTCAATTACAGTGGTTTGCCCCCAGCACGCGACCGAAAACAGCAGAGTCATCGGCGCTGCGATAAGGAACTTACGGAGTGTGGCTGGCATGAATTGGGGTAACCTCCAAATGTTAATGGGTCCTCTATCAGAATACTACAGGCGCAACAAAACGGCTAACAACTTACGGACGAACCCTTTATTTTACTCTGTTTCGCCGCGTGCCGCCTGGCTAAGAACACGAGACGCCCGAATCGGGTTGAAAACGCCGCAGGAACAGAAACGGGTCAGGTAGCTCGCGGCTTGCTCCGGCGTGCGCCGGCCTTCCTTCACCCAGTCGATCATCTTCTTTGCAAAAGAGTGACTTACCATGCCGTGGCCGCACATGGTGGATAGCAACATCACGTTCGCGTCCGGCAGCTTTTCCGCCTTTCCCTCGAATCCGAGAGAGTATCCGACGCTATGCCGTGGGATCCCGGCAGCGAAGCAGCACTGCTCCGCCCCGTCAATGGACGTGGAGATATTGATGCTCAATCCCAGGTCCGCTTCCTTGACCGCTTTGACAAAATCTTCGGCGGAGACGCGATTGTCGAAAACAGCAGCCACGGTTGTGGGAGCGTCCAGGCCTCGAATCACCGCGTTGAAATCCGGAGTCGTGTCGCGTTCCCAATGGGACGCCGGGGTCATATGTTTGCACGGACGGAGCGCGCCGCCGTGGATCGCATCGCCTAGATTCACTGGCTTGAACGGCACCGCGATCTCCAGGAACTTGCGGAGCTTCGGCAGGGAATCCTGGTCGTTCCGGCCTTTGCTGCACATCGCAAAAACCACGTAGTCGTCGAAAAAACTCTCGGAGGATCCGAAGCGATGGAGTGTGTTGGTCACCTGGTCACCGCCTCCGCAACCGGCTGAGGTGCGGATACGTTGGTGATGCGGCCGAGTCCGATATTGGTTTTGGCGCGCTCCAGTTTGTACCCCAGCTTTTCAAGGATCGGCGCGATCTGGTTCTCTTCGCCGTCCGCATCGCACCGTGTCCCCACACCCAACGCGATCACGGTGTCGATCTGCTTTTCGATGTTCCAGACCAGGCGGATGATTTCTTCCGTACGCTCGATCCGCGTTTTGATCTCGACGATGGCTGACAGGACCTTCTCATCGAGAATATCCTCGCGTATGGTTCCGGTAGACACGTCGCTCATTAACGACGTGACCGGATTCTTCTTCTCAAAAGCGACGCCCGCCTGGGCGAGAGCCCAGCACATCTTTTGAATGTCGCGGAACCGGACCCCGACACCCGGACGGCCGAATTCTATGGTAAAGCCGACTTCACCCACCTGGACGCGTCCACTCACGTCGTTGGTCTTGACTTCTTCGGTTCCACGGCCATGCACGCCAGTGGACTCGTGCGGAACTCGCGGGTCCGAGAACGCGCGACGCACGATGCGGGGCCACGTCAACTCGTCCGGCTCGAAGGCGGCGGTGGGGCAAACGTCGGGCTCGGGATCGAAGCGCAGGCGAAGTTTCTGAAAGATCGCCCGCACGGTGCGCACGAAAGTGGGGTTCAAATGCTCCTGGCTCAACCCGTTGTAGCAGGCGTAGCATTCCACGCATTCATCACGATGAATGGTGGCGCGATGGATTACCGGATCGATATAAATCGCACCCATCGGACAGACGTAGGTGCAGTTGCCGCAGGCGACGCATTTATCTGGGTTGATCTTCATACTTACGCTGAGCGGATGCGCTTACCGGCATCGATTTTGCCATATAGGGCGGCTGCGATTACGCATAGCCCTGACGCAACCAGGAAGGGAACATTCCACCCGAACCCTCGGACCAGATATGCCAGCGCGGTTGGCGAAATCGCGCCCCCTATGTTACCGCACATGTTCATCACGGACGAAACGGAACCGGCGTAATCGCCCCCGATATCGAGCGGAATGGCCCACGAGACGCCCACCGTCACCTCCAGGCCGAAAAACGCGATGCAACTGAAGAAGACGCAAGTTTGGGGATCCTTGGTAAGGGTCGCCGGCAGAATCGCGGTCGCGGCGACGACGAATCCAGCAACGGCTACCAGGCGTCGCGAGCGATTGATGTTCGCACTCCCGCGCAACAGGATATCTGAAATCCAGCCGCCTGCCAGATCGCCCACGGTTCCCGCCAGCAACTGCAGGCTGGCATATAAGCCCATTTGCTTCAGACTGTATCCGCGGTAATCCTTCAAATACGTTGGGAACCAATTGAGATACATGTTGAGGCAGTAGTTGTAGCAGAAATACATCAAGGACAGATACCAGAGCGTACTGCTGGAAAATATCAGCCGCCACGGGATGGAGGAACCGGCGCGCGGGCGTGGTCCGCCGCTGGTTGAGTGGATAAGGTCGAGCTCCGCCGAATTGACGCCGCTGTGCTGTTCCGGTGTGTCGCGGTAGTAGAGGAACCAAGCCGCCGCCCAAGCCAGGCCCACTACTCCGAAGACCAGGAATGCCGCCCGCCAGTTGTAACGCGTGATGATCAGGACCACCAGCGGCGGAGTGAGCGCCCCACCGAGACGCGAACCGGCGTGAGTGATGCCTTGTGCGAAGCCCCGTTCGCCCGGCAAAAGCCATCGCGAAAGCGACCGAGTCGCGGTGGGAAATGCTCCGGACTCGCCCACGCCGAAAAGAAACCGGATCGTGACCATCGAAGCGGTACTCCACCCAGCTGCGGTCAGCGATGTGAATATGCTCCACCAACTCACGATCAGAGCCAACGCCCGGCGCGGACCAATACGGTCGCCCAGCCAGCCACCGGGAATCTGGAACAGAGCATAACCCCAGTTGAAGCTCGACAGAATCCAGCCCATGGTGACCAGCGAAAAACCGAATTCTTTCTGGATCACCGGCGCGGCCGACGAGATCACGACGCGATCCATGTACGTGATCATGTAGGCGGCGACGGTCATCGCCAGCACGATGTACCGCACGCGGGTGGGGCGAACGATGATGACGGGCTGGACCCCTCCGCCGGCCGGTTCGTCCTTCAGGTGCACATCCGCTCCATGATCTGCCAGACGGCCTCGACGGATTCGCCGCGGCATGCGTAGATCCGGTCGTAAAGATTCACGGTCGGATCGCAATGCGGCGGAATAAACTCGATTCGATCGCCGAGCTTTGGCTTCGAGTCGCAATTCGCGATATCCACGTAGCCGAATTCGTCACCGCCCCAACGATAGCTGGCTCCGGGAAGATTAGCCGGTTCCGGCCCGTAACTGCGATCGGTAGAGAACGCCTTGAATCCCGCATCCACCGTGACGAAGCCATCGTGATTTGCGCTGATGACGGTCGCGACTACAGTAGACGCCTGCCTAAAGTCGATCCCCATGCGCCGATATTGCAGGTCCATCATGACGTACGAGCCGGCTTGCAATTCAGTCACGTCAGGCAATGCAAGATCGACGTCCCAGGTGCCTGTGCTCCCTCCAGAAATTATCGCGACCGAGTGCCCTTGGCGGATCAACTCATCTCGTATCTCGCGCACGATTTGAAACGCTGCGCCCGAAATGCGTTGTCGCTCTTCCGTGGTGCTTCCATGAGATCCGCTCACCGAGTAGCCCTGCAAGCCGCGCAGCTTCAGATGTGCGGCCAGTTCCACAGCTCGCGCAATTCCCGCAACTTGATCGAGGGAACTCGCGCCGGTCCGGTGATCCCCAACATCGAGGTCGATCAGAACGTCGACCGTTCTACTAGCGTCGTGTGCCGACTGCTCGTACCAGTCGACCTGCTGAACGTGGTCCACCACGACCATGGCTCCGGTGCGGACGATTCGGCTCATCTTGCGCGGATCGGCCACAGGGGATGTCAGTAGCAGCCCGTTAAGTCCGGCCTTGGACATAAGCTCGGCTTCGGCGACGGTTGCGACGCAAATTCCCACCGCACCGGCCGCGATCTGGCGCTTAGCGATCTCCACGCACTTATGGGCCTTCGCGTGGGGCCGCAGCTTCTTCCCGGAACCCTTCACCGCGTCAGCCATGCGCACGAGGTTCGCGTCGAATTCATCGAGATCCAACGCCAGCGCGGGAGTGGGAATATCGGCCTTCGTAAGCAACGATCCATTATGACAAGTTGTTCCCCTTTCGCCGCTCTGATATTCTCGGGGCTTGGTCCAAGTCGCTCCCGACGTAAACGCGCTCCAACGGGAACTGAAGCAGCACATCGAAGGCGAAGTTCGGTTCGATCAGATCTCTCGGGCGCTTTACTCCACGGATGCGAGTGTCTACCAGATCCAGCCTCTGGGCGTTGTGATCCCCAAGCACCGCGCGGATGTAATTCGAACCGTCGAGATCTGCCGCCGCTTCCGTTGCCCATACACGATGCGCGGCGGCGGCACGTCACAAGCCGGACAGGTGATTGGCGAGGGGCTTATTGTGGACCTGTCGAAATACTACAACCAGGTCCTGGACCTGAATGCGGAAGAGCGCTGGGTGCGTGTCGAGCCGGGAATCGTGCTGGATGAGTTGAACGCCAAGCTCGCGCCGCTGGGTCTGCGATTTGCCCCGGACATCTCCACTGCCAGCCGCGCCACCATCGGCGGCATGATCGCCAACAATTCCGCTGGAGCGCGCAGTGTTCTGTACGGGAAAACGATCGATCACGTGTTGGAAGTGGTCGTTGCGCTATCGGACGCGAGCATCGTCCACTTCCGCGAGATCATGCGGAACGCGATTCCCGAGGGCGACACGCTCGAAGCGCGCTGTTATCGCATCGTATTGAGCCTGGTATCGGAAAACGCAGCCGAAATCGAACGGCGCTTTCCCAAAGTCCTGCGAAGAGTTGGCGGCTACAATCTAGACGAGTTCGCGGACTCTTCTAAGCCCGTGAACCTCACGAAGATCATCGTCGGCTCCGAGGGCACGCTGGGCGTGGTGCTCGAAGCGAAGTTGCGGCTGGTGCCGCTGCCCAAAGCAAAAGCCGTGATGGTGGTGTCTTTCGCGAGCCTGCTCGAATCGCTTTCCGCGGTGCCCGTAATTCTTCAACACCAGCCTTCCGCGGTGGAAGTGATGGACGCGTCCATCCTCAATCAAACGCGGCAGAATGCCGCTCTCGACCGGCTGCGCCGGACGGTGATCGATGGAGATCCCTCGTCGACACTATGCGTCGAATTTTATTCAGACCGGCGGGAGGATTTGCCTCCGCGTCTGGCGGCGCTGGAGAGCGATTTGCGCGCTCACAATTTCGGCTACCACTACCGCGGCGAAACCGATCCCGCCGCGCAGGCGCGCGTCTGGAGCCTGCGCGAAGCCGCGCTGGGGCTTTCGATGGCCATGAAGGAGGAAGCCAAGTCGATTCCGTTCGTGGAGGACACCGCGGTTGCTCCCGAAAAGTTAAGCGAGTTTATAGGACGCTTTCTCGAGACCCTTGAAAAGCACGAAACAACAGCGGGCGTGTATGCCCATGCCTCGGTGGGTTGCCTGCACGTCCGTCCCGTCATCAACATGAAGACCGAGGATGGGATTCACAAGTTCGAGTCCATCGCTGAGGAAATTGCGGAGCTGGTGCTCGAATTCGGAGGGGCCCTATCAGGCGAACACGGCGACGGCCTGGTTCGCAGCCCGTTCATGCGCCAGATGTTTGGCGATTCGATTTACGAGGCCTTTCGCACGATCAAGCAGACCTTTGATCCGCTGGGGATTCTGAATCCCGGCAAAATCGTCGACGCGCCCGCACTGACCGCCAATCTGCGTTTCGGCACAGCCTACAAGACCGCCAATCCTCCGACCTTCTTTGATTATTCAGAGTATGGAGGTTTCGGCGGCGCAGTTGAAATGTGCAGCGGAGTGGGTGCGTGCCGCAAGAAACTTTCGGGAACGATGTGTCCTTCGTACATGGCGACGAGGGAGGAATCGGACACTACTCGCGGCCGGGCGAATACGCTGCGCCTGGCGATGGCGGGACAACTCGGCGAAGCCGGGCTCGGCGACGACGGAGTTTATCGGGTGCTCGACCTGTGCCTTGAATGCCGCGCGTGCAAGACGGAGTGTCCGGTGGGCGTCGACATGGCGCGCTTCAAGAGCGAGTTTCTGGCCGACTACTGGACGCGTCACAAACCCCCGCTCCGGGTCCAAGCACTCGGCAATGTCGCGGATTTATCGGTATGGGGCAGCCGGTTCGCGCCGCTTTCCAATTGGATCGCTGGATCGCCCCCCGTCCGCTGGCTAAACGAAAAATTCCTGGATCTCGATCGCCGGCGCGTTCCTCCTCAATGGAAGAATGAGACATTCGAGCGTTGGCTGGCGCGCCATCCTCGGAAGAATGACAGCGCGAAAATCGCGGTCACGCTGTTTAACGACACGTTCACCGATCATTACGATCCGGAGATCGGGATCGCTGCGCTCGAAGTTCTGGAGCATGGCGGATGCCGCGTGAATGTGGTCAACCCCGGCTGTTGCGGGCGCCCCCTGATTTCGCAGGGTCTGCTCGCCCAAGCCCGCTCGCACGCCGAAAAAGTAGTCGAATCGCTGTTCCCAATCGCCAGCCGGGGCGAAAAGATTCTATTCTGCGAGCCGAGCTGCTTATCCGCGATCAAGGAAGACGCACCATCGCTGCTCCGGGGCGATCAACAGGCGAAAGCCCGGGCCGTGGCCGGGGCTTGCCAGTTGTTCGAGGAGTTCGCGGCCGAGTTGGACCTGCCGCTGCGCGCGGGTCCGTCTCGAATCCTGCTGCATGGTCATTGCCATCAGAAGTCGATGGGTCTGTTGCCGGCCACGGTTTCGCTGTTATCGAAAATCCCGTCAGCGACAGTCGTGGATCTCGACGCTGGCTGCTGCGGCATGGCTGGATCTTTCGGATACAGCCGGGCTCACTACGGCGTTTCGGAAACGATCGCCAATCGCCGCCTGGTTCCCGCCGCGAAGGGCATGCAAGCGGGCGAGGTTTTGGTCGCCCCCGGCACTTCTTGCAGGCATCAGGTTGCGGATTTGGCCGGACGGGCAGCGGTTCATCCGGCCGTGCTGGTCCGCAGCTTGCTCCAGACTAAGCGGGACTGACCCGGCTCCGAACCGCCGAGATAACCAGCACGGAGGCTCCGATCAAAACCAGGGCCAGGAAGAAGAGGCCCGAGACGAAGCTGTGCGTCAGGTCACGCAGGAATCCGATCAGCAGAGGGGTCGCTATGCTCGCCAGAATCCCGCAAGAGCTGATGAACGCGATTCCAGCCGGGCGCGCGGCCGGGGAGAGCATCGCCTGCGGAACCGCCCAGAGAACGCTCATCGCGGCGAATCCGCCGACCGAGCAAAAGGTCAATCCCAGCATACGGAGGTCCGCCAACGAGAACGACGCGACCAAAATCCAACCCAGTGCTGCTAGGGCCATGGGCGCTACGATGTGCCACGATCTCTCTCGTCGCCGGTCCGAGTGAGCGCTCCAGAACGGCATCACGAGAACGGTGATCAAGGCCGGAAGCGCGGTAAGCAGCCCGACCGTGGAAAGACTGTGTTGCTTAATAATTTCCCGTACGATCTGCGGGGTCCACGTCACTATCGTGTTCAGCGTCATGACGATCCCGAAATAGGCGATGGATAGCAGAACGATTTCGCGGCTCAGCATTTCGCGCCAGGGAGTCCGCGGGCCGCGCGCCGGTCCTCGCTCCTGCTCGAGACGGCGCGCCAGGGCGTCTTTTTCGTCTTGAGTCAGCCATTTCGCATCCTCCGGTTTGTTCGTGAGATAAAAGAACGCGACAATTCCGAGAATCGCGGAAGGCAACCCCTCCACCAGGAACAGCCATCGCCACGCCGCGATGCCGAAGGCGCTGTGCCGATCGAGAATCAGACCTGAGAGAGGAGCCCCAAACGCAATCGTCAGCGGCTGCGCGATCATGAACAGCGCGTTCGCCTTGGCGCGATGCGCCTCCGGAAACCACAAGGTTAGATACAGCAGCACTCCAGGTAAAAAGCCGCCTTCCGCCAGTCCGACCAAAGCGCGAATCGAGTACAAGCTCGTGGCGCTGGTGGCGAACATCGTCGCGGCCGACGCGATTCCCCAAGTGATTAAAATCCGGGGAAGCCAGATGCGTGCGCCAAAACGGGCCATCATCAGGTTGCTCGGGATCTCGCAGAGGATATAGCCGAGATAGAAAATCGTGTTGGCCGCGCCGAACTGGGTTGCCGTGAGCCTCAAATCCCGGTTCATCGACAGCGCCGCAAATCCGACGTTGATGCGATCCAGATAAGAGAACGCGTAGAGAATGACCAGGAACCAGATCAGGTGTCTTGAAACCTTGCGAACCGCGCGATCCTCAATGAGCTCGACGGCGGCTTGCATGGCGTCATCCGAGCTTGAAAATGCGCATCGCGTTCTGGCTGCGCACCAGGTGACGCACGTCGCCAGGCAGGGAATCCACGCGCCCGAGGCATCCGATCATGTCCCCGATCTTGTGCGGGTAGTCCGACCCGTAGAGCACGTTCTCGGGTCCGCACACATCCACCGCCATCTTGAGCGCGTCCAGCCGATAGACGACTGAATCCACGTAAATCCGTTTCAAGTAATTCGTCGGCGGTTCGTTGATCTTCGCCGAGCACTGCGGAATGTAGTCGTAGCAGATGTCGAGCCGGCCGGCGAGATACGGCAAGGCTCCGCCTCCGTGCGCCGCGATGATCTTGAGGTTCGGATACCGGTCGAAGAAGCCGTCGTAGATGCAGCGGCCGATGGCGAGCGTGGTATCGAACATGAACCCGATCGGCGGAATGGTGTTGGTTTCCGCCATGTCCATTTCGCGAGATCCCGGCGGCGCGGTCGGATGGACCAGAACGGGCAACGCGGCAGCGTCGATCGCCTCCCAGATCGGGGCGAACAGAGGATCGGTAAGCGAGCGGCCGGCGATGTTCGCGAGCACCATCACACCCACTGCGCCGGCCTCCAGAGACCGTTTCAATTCGCCGAGCGCGAGTTCGGGGTATTGCCAGGGCAGCGAGGTGAACCAGCGAATGCGGTCCGGATAAGTGCGCTGCGCCGCGGCCATGTCTTCATTCACGATCCGCGCGGCCTTCAGGCTAACCTCTGCGTCTCCCCAATAGACGTTGGGACAAGTCAGCGATACGATCGCGATGTCGACTTTCGCCCGGTTCATGTTCTTGATGCGTATTTCGTAGTCGAACATTTCGGGAAGTGGGATCATGAACGGCGCGCCGTAGGAGAAAATCACCTGGGGAAGTTGGCCCATCGGGGCGACCGAATAACTGGGCCCGCCGTGCTGCTTCAGAAGCGCCAGCCACTCGTTGGCAAACATGTGCGTGTGGACATCGACAACTAAACTCATTCGCGCCATTGTATCGCGGCTGCCGGGCGAGGCTCTAAATGAGCGCTTTCAGAATTCGCAGAATCGGGCTGACGAAAAAAATTGCCAGGTTCGCGGATACCAGCAAGGGCGGCGCGAGTCCGATCCAGAATCCCGAGGCGACCGCTTGCAGCATTACGAACAGCATGAGCGGAGACAGCGGCCGCGCGTAGCCATAGGCTTCGAAAAGGTGAGCAGGGCTGCCCGCGATTAGGCCCAGCATAACGAACAGCGCGGTCGTAATCGCCACGGGTCCGGGCCACAACTTCCAGATCCAGCGCACCGCAAGCACGAGACTTGCGATCAATCCGAGCAAGCTCAAGACATCCAGCACCTGGATCACGGTGTGCAGCACCGGATCTGGAACGGGGCGTACCGTGAACAGCCGCTGGATCAGCCCTACGCCTGGCATTGCGAAAATCGAGGGCACTTCGTACGTTTCTGTGTGCAGCCTGACGAAGGCATACCAGACCAGCGCGGGAACAGCGGCAGCACCGAACAGCAGGGCCTTGATGTAGCTTCGACGTAGCAATTCCGCGGCTGCGACGCCAACAATCAGTAGAAACCCGGTCTCGCGCGCCAGGCACGCCAGCGTCAATATGACGTACAGCTTTGTTGTATCCTGCCGCTTCGTGTAAACCAGAAACCCCGCGAAGAGCGCCGTCATCAGGCCATCGATCACCTCGCGATCGATCGAAGCAATGGCGCCCGGCGACAACAGAAAAAGCAGCCCCCAAGCGAAATGACGCCCACGGAGTTCGGCGGCGTAAACGCTGGACCAATACACGCCGAAGAAAATTGCGAACAAGACCACCGCGATGTACGCTCCATCGATAAGCCGTTGCTGCCCACCTGCCAGCAGAAATGCAAGTCCAGGCTGCAGAATGCGCCGGTACCGCAGCGCCGGACCATCCACGTTCGCGGCGTATCCTCTTTGAAAAAACGGGTCGTGCGCGATATAGCGATACGCCTGTCCGTCGTAACCATCGGAGTTTTGGAAAACGTACGTTCCCGCCCGCAAGTCCGCCGGAATGGACCCCTTGTCTCCGGTATCGAACAGCGCCGTCCAGTTCCCGCTGTAGTTGAAGTGAACGGTCAGCGCCTGCCACAGGAAAACGAGCACAGTGGCTGCCAGAGCCAACAGCACGCTATTACTGAACTTTTGCAAGCGTCGAGTATAGCTTAGCGGATGCAGTAAAGTGTATTGCGGCCCCGCGGGTACATGCTATTGCCCGCGACCGCCGGCGTAGCAATGAACATGTCGTCGCCCATGCTGTTCGTGGCCAGGACTTCGAACTTTTCGCCCATCTTGAGGACCAGAACATCGCCCTCTTCAGTCGCAATATAAAGCTTGCCGTTCACCGCCACGGCCGAGGATTTGAGGCTATGCGGTCCCGGCATTCTTTGCTGTTTGTAGTAAACCTCGCCGGTGCTGGCCTTGAAGACGCTCAACATCGCGCTGTCGCTGATGAAGTATAGAATCCCGTTCTGCAAAACCGGCGACGGGTTGTAGGGCGTCCCGCGATTGGTGCCCCAGAGAACCGCGTCGGTTCCGGTCACGTCACCTTCCCGATCGATGCGGACCGCGAGCATATTGGGATTTTGAAAGCCGGTCATGGCGTACACGATTCCATCGGCTGATACGGGGGCGGGAATAGAATTCAATCCGAGCCCCGCGCACTGCCAGTTCAGTTTTCCGGTGGCCGGATCGTAGGACCGGATTTTTGTACCGGCCACGATCAATTGCTTCTTGTCCTTATAGGTGACCATCAGCGGAGGCGACCACGAACTCGGCTCATCACTGCGGTCGACCCTCCAGAGTTCCTTCCCCGTGTTCTTATCGAGCGCGATCATGTACGAGTTCCGCTCCTGGTCGAACTTCAGGTACAAAGTGTCGCCATCGAGCATAGTGGGAGTGCCCTCCCCAAACTCGCCACGCTTATGCAGCGGCGGGAAATCCTTTTGCCATTGCAGATTGCCATCCAGATCGTAAACGAAGATGCCCATGGATTCCCAAAACACGTACAGCCGTTTGCCGTCCGTCACTGGCGTATTCGAGGCATAGCTGCCGTAGGGCACTTCGTGAGACTCCGGCGGGACACCGGTCTTCGCGGTTTTCTCCCAGAGCAATTTCCCATTCGTCCGATCCAGGCACATCACGACGAAACGATGTTCCTTTTTCAATGCAGGTGCATACTCGTCTTGTTTAGCCGTCGGGATGGCGGTGGTTAGGAAAAGCTTGTTTCCCCAAATGACCGGAGAAGAATGCGCGCGTCCAGGAATATGGACCTTCCACGCCAGATTCTTGGTGGCGCTAAACTCGAGCGGCACGTCGCCGCGCGCCACGCCGTCATCGTTCGGACCGCGCCATCGGGGCCAGTCGTCATCGGCCGCAAATAAAGCGACGGAGGCTATCAGCAGAGCGGCAACGCGCATGTTAAGAGGCAGGATACCCGATTTTTCGGCCTCCCGTTGAGCCCGCGCGTCCGCCGAATCAGACCAATCAACCCGTGATACGCTAAAACGCATGCGCTGGCTATTACTGATCGCGGCTTCGTCCGCCCCTATGTTTGCTCAACTTGCCGAACCGAACGCGGCCGGCGTCGCGTACGGGCACGTCCACATGTTCATCGCTGATCCGGATGCGGAAAAGAAAATCTGGGTCGACCTTTTAGGAGCAAGACCAACCGCCACCGGTTCGCTGGCGTTGATGAGCATCCCTGGGGCAATGATTATCGCCTCAAGGTCGCGGACGCCACCGACGGAGGGATCGGAAGGATCCACCG
>JBEKBK010000080.1:0-21045 GCA_050015435.1 Bryobacteraceae bacterium | reverse complement strand
AAGGTCGAACAGGGATCGCCAGATGGAGGTGGAACTCAGTGGCGGGAAGCGCAGCAGCCGATCAATCGCACCGCATCAAGTCCGGCGCTCGGCATTCAGTCCGTGCATAATTCAGGTACTACTCAACTGGCCAAGCGGCCCAGGCATTAAGCGCGTCCCAAGAGAAAATTCGAATACTCTGCGAAACCCGCTCCATAACCGATGCGGAGCGCACTTTGGGCGGACAATGGAGGATTCCCAAGGCGGAAGTGGAACGACTAAAGCAGGAGGGATTGCCGCCCGTAGGACGGCCATTGCCCGACCCGGAAGGTGTCCCGATCCGATCCCGCCGGAGTAATGGAGTCCTCTTAGCTGAACCCTCAGAGCATGTTATCGATGCCGCTGAGGAAGTCGTCGTCTTAGAAAACGAGGTCAAGGCAATCGCGCTGAAACGGCAGAAAGAGGAAGGGCTCGATTGGTTCCGTGAACGTGAGGACCGACAAGCGAAGCGAGAGTGGGAGCAGGAAGAGGCGGAGCGGGAGCGGCGGGCCCAGGCTGAAGCCACGCGTGAACGGGAACAGTGGGAGGCGAAGTGGCTCGAATATGGGCTCGATGGAATCCCTCGTGATGTACCTACTGATAGCCGCCTCGATGTCCATCAAGCCGTGGAGCAGGCTTTGTCCACTCTTCAACCGTCGCAACCTGAAAGTATTGTTCGGCGCTTAATCGAGGCAGCCGTCGAGCGGGCTCTGCGTCCTTGGCGGCGGCGGAAGGAAATTCAAGGAGCCATTGAGCGGGCTTGCGCCAAGTTGCCCTGGGACATAACGCATGGACCCGAGTTCCGAGAGTGCAAACAGCTCGCGATCCAAAACGCCGAAGCCGCCATCGCTACGCTTTCGCAAGACGCGTCCTACCGTGATCTTGAGGCAACGGCTATCGACGCCATGAGACCCAGTGTCGAAGAATATGAGCATCTCAAAAAATGCGAAAGAATCGTCTCATCGGTTTGGCTGGCCACCGGCTCCGGAGAACTGGAAGAAGCAAAGGACGCAGTCAAGCAAGCATTGGCGGCACTCCCGACTGGGGTGCCACCAGCACAGATCGAGAAGGCACGGGATGCCGCGCTCGCACCATACCAGGCGAAGATTGCTGAGCGAGATTGGGCGGCGGAGCAACAACGGCGGGAACAAACCGCAAGCTTTACTGCCGGTTTGCGCGTGGATCTTGTCCTCGCTGGGGACATCCGCAGTTACCTGGAAAAAGAGTTTGAGTACGACCCCGGTTACGATGGGACAACACGGCGACAGAAGGACACCGAGCGGATTCGCAAGAAGATCCGGGAAGCTGTGATCAAGGAGTGCATTGCCCGACCCAACATGACCCCGTTGGATCTGCATCGGAAAATTGAGCGACTAGCAAGCAAGGCCGATTGAATCGTCTCCCGTCATTCGTTCTTCAAGTTCGGTCGATGGCAACCAATACGAGCCCACCGAACGAGTTCATAAGCCTGTCACGGTCAGGCTGAAGGCCGTTGCCGATCTAAGCCGCTTTCGTTGGGCGCAACGAAACACCGGCCTCGCAATTGCGCCGATTCTATTTTCTTTTCCACAACTGCCGATATCTAAGGGTCCCCGCGATTCGAATCGGTGTACCCCGAGCTCGGTTCGTCCGGCCCGCTCGGATTCGAAGCGGAAATGACCGTCAGGGACGGGAGTCGGTTTGTTTCGGAAGATTGAACCCAGGTCAATCCAGGACATCCTAGCGGATGTCGAGCGGATCTTTTCGAGCCTTGAGCGGCTTCGGTTCGACCATTGGACGAACTGCGAACTTTTCCGCACGCTTCAGGAGCGGCGCGAGTTGCGGCGAAACGCGGCATCCCCTGAAAACGGAACTGACGCGGTTTCGATCCGCGATGACAAAATACAAAAAACATATGAGAAGGAAGCGTTTCGGATCGGTAGGGCTTGGGAGAAAGACCGCTGCGAAGTATTAGCCCTTATCCCTCACGTTGGTTTGAGCCTTGATTCGCATAGCTTTTGGCATCCGAAAGCAAAATCGTCTCCGGACACCTTCAAGAAGTTTATGGAGGAGATGTTTCCACAAGACCCAGGGGAAAGGGATTGGCTCGTGCCGTTTTTAGGGGAGCTAAGATCCATCCTGATATGCGCGCTCGGAGCATCTGAGCTTCACGCCAGTGGTTCCGCTTTTCCTGCATCTACGCCGGATTCGACATCTCAGCCGAATGAGAGCGAACAACTTACCGCCAAAGAACGAAAGCTCCTGGACTTGGTCAGGGACGAATTTAGATCCCTGAGCAACCCCGAGCTTTGGTTACGCTATAAGCGGCGCTTGAAGGACAGAGGCTTGGACTTCAACGACAATTCCTTTCGATGCTGTGTGAATAGAATCCGTCAAAAAATGGGCTTCCCCGGTTCCGCTGAAGTTGCCAAGAAAAACGGTCAAGTTTCCCGGTAGTAGCGGTCACGACCGGTCAGCCTAGCTTTCCTTAACCCATTCAAATCAGCGAGTTACCGCAAGCGTGCCGGTCAAACTGGCGTTCCCCGCGTTGCGTGTCAATACCCGTAAGTAACTGAACACACAAGATATGTGCTCTGACCACTTCTTTACCCTTCCATGATTGGAAATATGAAAAAGTACACGCTAACAGAACGTCAGGCATCGCACGTGATCGGCGTGTCGCCCGATACTTTGCGGGCTTGGCGAAGAAAGGGTACGGGTCCGCGCTGGTTTAAGGCTGGTCGCCTATGTCGCTATCGGCATGATTGGCTACTTGAATGGATGGACGCGAGAGCACTAGGAAATGGTCACCCGGCAGACAATACGGCTGTTGGGTCCGAATTACGTTTGGCGCTGACGCCGTGATTATTTCCTTTCAGTCGAACTGAGTGAGGATCGAGCTAACGGAGGGATCTGCGGGACGCGTGGTTTTTGGACGGAACCTGTGCGCGTCCCCGATTGATTCTATGAAATTATGCCATAATTCTAGCTTTTCTGTCGAGTCCCCGCATGGTGCATTCGTGGGATTGCCGGGACGAGTCGTCGATTTGCTTTCCACTTGCGCGTCACGGGAGACTTTATTACTTGCGCTTCTGACCTGGGTCGGAACGTGGTTCGGACGCTCAGTCTTTACGCGTTTCGGCGGACAAATAGTCTGGCCCAATCTCTTCGCGCTGATGATCGGATCGCCGTTGGCGTTTCCTCAGGCCTTAAAGCTCGTACGCGGGCTCTTCGAAGACCTTGATGACCAGTTTTTGACTGCGAACACCGGCATCACGAATGGCCTTTCGATTGTTTACCCAATTCGTGATTCCCTGACTCGTTCCGAAAAAATGTTTACTATGCCGGGCGACCCGCCACAGTTCTCTGCGGCGGTTGTGGACAACGGGGAAACTGAGCGACGGTTGCTTATCACTGATCCTTCTCTTGGGGCAAGTCTCGCCCGCAAAACTCAGTCGTCTAGGTCGCTCCACAGCGCTCTCGTTGCCGCCTTTTGTGGTGAGGACCTCGCCTCTTTTATGAGTTATCGAGAGGGTGGTTTCCTGCGGTCTTCGGATCCTCACGTTGCCGTCCTGAGCACCTGCGGTCGAAACCAGGTTCTTAGCATCGCGCAATGCACCTTGTACGACACCTTCATTTTTGGCCAGGAAATGTCAGAGCCGGTTTTCGGCATTCCAGACCAGTTCGACAAGTCGGCGTTCTCGGCAGTCCAGGCGGATTGCCTGTGGGCGCTGCTAGAGGCAGCGGGAGAAATACGTTTGGACCCAGTTGCACTCGAACTGATTCATATGACTGTGCGGGCTCTCCCGCCCTCTGCCCGCAACAGGGTGGAACTCAAGCTTGTCAAGGTCGCGTTGATATACGCAGCCCTCGACGACGCGCCGCGAACGATCACGGCAAAACATGTCTCCGCAGCGGTCGCGGTTCTCAGGCTCTCCGCGTGTGCCCGACACGCGTCCGAGGCGGCAGCGGGGCAGGATCAGATCGCAGAAACGGCAGCGCGCATCGAGGAAGGGCTCCGCAGGAGTCAGGCGGGCCTATCATGCACAGAGATAAGCGCGATATTTTCCGGCAACACCAAGCGCGATGTCTTGGAGGCGGCCAAGGAAAAACTGCTAAGGGAGCATCGCGCCTTCCCGTTGTTCATACGGACAGGCGGTCGTCGTAAACAGATTTGGCGGATTAGGGACACGGAATGACTGGCCTTTCTTCGTACATGTTTCGCACTTGGGTCGTGCTTCTTTCGCTCCCTCAACTAACTCGCGTTTCGAGGCTTAACCCTTTTTTCGTTTTTCCGTGCGGATGGCTAGCTTTCTGTTCAATACATTCGGCAGGAGAAGATGTGCGACGGCAGAAGAATCGAGACCCACAATGATGTGCACGGCAGAAAACCTAATCGAATGCGTCTCCCGTCTGAGCGATGACGAGATGAATACGCTTTGGAATGCCACGCAAAGGGGCTTCCGGGTCTCTGCATACCCCTCGAAGCTGCTCCTGGAGATTCATCTTTTGGTCTGTTGCCTGGAGGATCAGGCGAGCGTCATCCTTCTTCCCCGTCGCGGCGAAATGTGGAAAGCATTTGTTTCCGTGCCGGACCTGAGCTGGCTTCCAGCAGTGGTCCAACGGTTCGTGGAGTCGGGCGGCTTAATGCGGCGGGTGCTGCCGATGTGCGGCGTGATTAGTGGGCTAGTGAATGAAGGTCGGGCAGAGGCTGTGGCAAGGGGCGTATTGACTCTGTCGCATTGACTTCCTTGTGAAATGAGTAACCTCGACCAAAGCAACCGGCCTCAGTCCCTCCGAGGGCGTGGTATGCTTTCTGCCGAGCCAATTCTTGCCGAGCCATTCCAAGGAGCGAGAATGGCGAGACGGGAACACCAATTGCCGAGCGTGTTTCGGCAAGACGGCCCACGGCCTTACTGGTATGTACGGTATCGGGTTCGTGTGCTGGTTGGGAAGAATCAGACGGAAAGGAGAGAACGATGGCACAAATTAGGTTACTGCGACGAGATGAACAAGCGCGAGGCCCTGCGCCTCCGAGACGAGGTTTTGCGGGAGGTCAACAACGAAGTCTACACAATTCAGAGTCACATTCCGTTCACGGATTTTGTGGAAATCTATAAGAGACAGCACACCGTCAGCCTGGAGCCCGGTGGGCAAAAGAGAGACCTGTCATTGCTCAGGAATCACATCGTGCCTGCTTTCGGATCGATGAAGCTGTGCGACATCGGGACCGAAGAGGTGCAAGCTTTCCTAAACGCCATGCAGTCGAAAGGACTGTCGTGGTGGACACGGAAGGATTCGCGAGCCGTGATCTCTTCGATTTTCACGAAGGCGGACGATTGGGGGTATAGAGAAGGTCGTAACCCAACTCGTCGGACGAGCCTTGGCCGAAAAAAGATGAAGCGGGAGCGGCGCATCCTTAGGGATGAGCATTTCCAACTTCTGCTTGCCGCCTTACCTAACGACGTTCGCCTCATGATCGAGACTGCTGTATCGACCGGAATGCGAGTTTCGGAGATTCTCGGTCTGAAGTGGCGCAATGTCGATCTTGAGCGGGGCTGGATTCGCGTGGAGGAGCGATATTACCGAGGCGACCTTGGTGAGCCGAAGACGGAGAAATCCAAACGTATGCTTCCGCTCGGCTACTTGGTGGAGAAGTTCAAGGAGCTAAAATCAACCGCGACTAGTGGGGGTGACCGATATGTTTTCGAGCGGGACGGTAACCCAATGGATGACCGGGGGCTGTTGCGGAACGTCATTCGCCCGGCAGCGGAGCGACTTGGATTCTACTTTGAAGGCTTCGGATGGCACTCGTTTCGGCGGCAGAACATCACGGTCCTTCAGGAAGAGGGTGCCACGGCCTTCGAAGCTATGGCACAGGCGGGGCATTCGCGGGTAAGCATGACGGAGGAGTACACCATCGTCGGGCTGGATCGCCGCGAGCAAGCTGTACGGCGGCTTCAGGAGAGATTGCAAGTGGGGCAGCCGGTGAGTGCTACGTTGAATTGATGGGATTTTGCGGGAATTCTGCGGGATGCTGAGAATACCAGAACGACGTAACGTACTGAAAAGGCTGGTCGGGCCGCCGGGATTTGAACCCGGGACCTCTTGCACCCCAAGCAACAAATATCAAGCACTTACAGACAGCGTTTACTGAAAACAAAAGAGATAGGAGTACGCGATTTGGACGCCAAATGGACGCCAAAGCACCGATTCGGGCGTGTATGGACTCCGCTCGGACTCCTGATTCAGACCGGATGGAGCCCCGGAGCTGAATCGACCTTCAGGGTCAACAGGACAAAGCTGATTCAGCAGGAATGTGCGAGACAGCGGGAAGCTGGTAAGGCGCCCATCGCTTGAACTTCAACAAGAAAAGCGTCGGCTTCTTGAACGGCGGTCTCCGCTTGGGGAAGGCTGACGTGTGGCTTAATTCGGTGAATCCACGCCACTCGATCACTTCGAGAAGTCTCACGTTCCAAGGTGACGAAGATGGCTGTCGCGAACCGCTCCAATGCCTTGACGTCTTTGCCTCCCAGCTTCAAAGCGACGAAATCGATCTGATTCTGGTACTCTTGCGGAGCGTAAGAAAACTGCGTTTTCAGCGCTTCGCCGAGAGGTCCCGCTTTGAGACTCGGGCCGTAAGGGCGCCCCTGAATGTCCCACGCCATGAGCCCCTCCGCCCGCAGAGATCCGAGTTCACTGCGAAGGTCGAAGGAAAAAGGGCCGTGTTTGTAGAGGATGAAATCGAAGTCCAGGGGCACTCCGAGCACCGTCTTCAATATGTAGGCAGCCTTCTGTACGTGGGTCTCGCCGGCCCAGCTGCCATGTTCCTTGAGCCGGTCGGTAAGCGATAGCAGAATGCTTGCTGTCTCAAGTCGATTCATTATGAGGCGCCTCCAGCCGGTGAAAGCACGGCATCCTTATTTGCCTTCAGCCAGTCCTTCGCTTTTTCTCTCATCTCTGGGGCGACGAATACATAGGCTACCGCGAACCTAGGTGGATTCGCAAAGGTCGGCGAAAGAAGCACTGATGAAGTGATGGTTCCATCGCGCTGAAATACAGGGAAGACCTCTGAGTCCTCGTCGGACTTGTAAGGATTAAAGCGCACCATTTCGTCCCCGAATTCCGTTCTCGCCGCCCTGTAGATGAGTTCCGGGCTCTTCAGGTTTCGCTCTTTGTCCAAGGGCGTGCTCTCGTAAAGCAGCCGGAAGTGTCTGCGTTCGGTGATCCGAGCCGCGGTGGAATGTGCCACGGACGCTGTGTCCCGGGATGCAGCGCCAATTCTTGCAAGAATTTCATTGTCAGTCGTGGCGAGATGCTTATCCAGATCGACCTCGTACTTGCCCTCGGGCAACGCTTGGATCAGGAACTCCGTGAGGTGCATGTCGTAGATCCGACGCACTGGATGAAAGTACAACTGAGTGTACATAAAGTAGCGGGCCCAAAGAAGGGATTCGGCCGCCTGCAGCCCGCCGACTGTTATGCCCATATCCGGCTCATTGGATTGCTGATCCTGGCGAGGCAAAATACGCATGGTCTCAACGAGGCGAAGTTGATCGAATCTGCCGTAAGCCACTCCGGCATGATATGCATCTCGGAGTAGGTAGTCCATCCGGTCCGCTCCAAACACATCGCCGCCGATGATCTCGTAGAGAATTGATTCCCAGGTGGAAAAGTTGTAGTTTTCCATGCCCTTTGCTCGCGCGAAATATTTCGGGCCGACAGCGATCTTTGCTACATCTTCGGCGTCGATCTTTAAGTCCCTGAATTCTGACGCTAATAGATCTGAAAAGATGATCTCGCGACTCAGGTCCTCATGCCGAATTCCACCTGGGAGCAGGTCCTTCTCAGCCGCATGGGAAAAGGGCAGATGCCCCGTGTCGTGACAAAGAGCGGCTGCTCGGACTACCCGTCGCCAATAGGTCCATTCGTGCTCGCCTCTTCGTGGAACCAGGTCACGAACGGTGTCGTAAAGGATGTTTTCCGGATCGGTGACGACGTCATAAATGCGACTCGCTAAGTCCATCACGCCAAGGGAATGCTCGAACCGGCAATGCGTAGCGGATGGGTAAATCAAGTACGTCAGGGCAAGTTGGTGAATATGCCGTAGACGCTGAAAGGGCCTTGAATTGACCACTTTCCGCTCCTCGGAGTCCAATTTGATGAACCCATGAATAGGGTCTCGGATTTCATGAATTCGATTGGACACGTCAACGAGATTGTACTTCTTTTACCGAAACATTTCCAGCAATCATTGGTTTGGGATTTTTTTCCGCGGCGTCTTACTGAACGATTAAGATTGATGGCTCTGCGATCACAGGACTCGGCGGTGCATCGCGGGTGGGTTGCGGTTGCGACCCATCATCCTTCGCGTCGTTCCCGTCCTGTTGAATCGTCCGCCCGACCTGGGAAATCTTCTGCTGAATGCGGCGGGTCAGCTCATTCTGCCGCTCTGCCGTGACGAAGGTGTATTCGCCGGTCATCTCCAGATCGCTGTGGCCGGCGATCTTGGACGCCTCGATGGCGCTTCCACCGACCTGTTGCCGCCACGTAATGTTCGCTCTTCGGAACGAGTGCGGGCCCAGTCCGGGGAAGTTGCAGCCCTCGGCTTCGGCGGCCTGGTGAAGCGCATCGCGCACACCGGAATCCCACAGCGGTCTGCCGGGCGCCCGTTTCTGTTGAAAAACGAACGCCTCTGGATTCGCACTGTCCAGCATCGCCCGGTACCGATCCACAATTTCCCCGATCCCCAGAACCCGCCGGCTGCCCTCAGTCTTAGGGCGATCGATCTCCTGATGCCAGACGCGCTGCTCGATCTTGATCGTGGCGGCTGCGAGGTCGACGTGCTTCCATTTCAGCCCGAGCACCTCAGAGATTCGCGCACCCGTGGCGATGCAGGTTTCGATGATGAGCCGGTAAGGTTCCTCCAGCTGCAACAGCACCCGCGCCGTCTCCTCGAACGACAGAATCTTACGCTCGTATTTACATCGCTTCTTTCCGAGCTTGGCTCGACTCACTGGGCTGCGCCTGCCCTCTTCCCAGAGCCCATGCCCCTCGGCGTAGTTATAGATGCGGTTCATGATCGCTCGCACGCCGTGCATCGTCCACCAGGAATTGAAGGTCGTGTGAAGCCAGTCCTCTACAGCCTGCGGCTGGATCTGGTTGAGACGGAGAGCACCCCACCGCGGAACGATGTATTGATTGATATAAAACTCCTCCTTTTCTCGCGTCGGCCGGGCGATTTGCTCGGTTCGACCGAGGTAGCCCTGCTTATACATCGCAGCCACCTCGGAGAGAAGTGCGACGCCGGTTGCGGCGACCTGCTGGACAGCCTGTTCAATGTTCGGTGCGTTCAGTTTCGCCAGGAATTGGTCCCGCTCGAACTCCGCCTGCTTCTTCGAGATGGCCCCTTCGCCCTTGCTGGGAGCGATCTCGTGGTAGCGCCGGAGCACCTTCAGCGAGCCGTCCGGCTGGATTTCGTCGTCGTAATAGCGAAAAATCCACGGCCACCCCGCCCGGTCCTTCCGCGGCTTCACTCCAGGATGTTGAACGCGCGCCTTCACTCGCAGGCCTCCAGCCAGCATGTGGAGGTTAGCTTCAGTGGCCAACATCATTCAAGTCCCGTATTATCAGAGGATTAAAGGCATGACGAGGGCGATGTTGGATTTTCTCAAGTTCTCCGAAGCTCTCTTCTCCTAAAGAAACCTGACATTCCCGACATTTTCGCTCCAAGCCACTGATTCTGTTCCATAAACTGATGTCGGGTTGCTCCCAGAATCCCGACACGCACCCGACATTTCGGGCAAAAAACCCGACATTGCGCTGGTCCTCACCGAACATCGTCACCCTCGTCGTCCGCCGCCTCTGGTAGCAGCGTGTCTCTCAAGAAATGCAGCACAGATATTTTTGAGCCGGCGATAGTGCGGCGGACCGTCAGGGTCTCCCGCTTCGCTTCGACGGACGCGAGCAATCCCTTTTCGAAGAGTCTCTTCTTCAATGTTTGTTCCGATGTTGCGAAGGGCTCGTTCATATCCCGGGCCATCAACTGAATGACCCGGTACGCTGAGGTGGGCTCGAGGTAGATGTGCTCGCCGTCCAACCATCCGATGCAATCGCCCTGCGATTTCCAAGTCTGGTTTTCTTGGTGCCAGCCGCAGGATTCCGGTGACCGCGCTGGCATTTGCGCTGTGGTTGTTTCAAGATGTGCCCGGCCGGATATTAAACACGCCCGCACCAAAGCCAGGAAGCGAGCGGTGGGTTCGGCCACCGAGTGATGTCTTTCCTGGGCTTCTGCTGCTTGGCGGAGTGCCTCCCAGCAATCACGGGCTAGCCGATCTCGTTCCGGGCGCCCTAAAGCTCCACATGCCGAGCTGAATTCCAGAAAGGATTCGAACGCTGCTTGAAGGTTTGCAATGATTCCCGGGGTGCGCGCATGGGTAACGTTCTGCAATCCCACAAGACGCAACTGAGAGACCGTCTTGAGAAAGGCAGCGCGGAGGTTTTCGTAATCTTGGGCGAACCATTGGATGTAGGCGCCCATCGCCTGCGCGTAGAAGCCGGAATCAGCATCCGCCTGGCAAGCCGTCAGATCGCTTTTCGCAATTGAACCCTTCGCGAGCTCTAGGATTAGAAGGCGGGCCCGGATGGAATGGCCTCTGGGAATGTCTTCGCCGGTCGAGAGGATCAGAGCCCGCGGCGGTTTTGGCTCCCGCAGCTTGGCAGTTGAGTCGAGCCGGTTTCGGCCGGCATGGTTTCCGGCTGCGCGAAATACTCTGTCGGCGGCAGCATGATACCGGGCGATATCAGCGCCGCTACCCTCTGGCGCAAAGTCATCGATTACGAAGAGCGCATCCTTTCCGTGAAAGGCCAGAACCTCAAGGGCATTTCCGGTGGATGACCACGCACCCGGCAGGTTGAGCCGATTCATGCCGGCGCCGAAATGCTGCTGATGCAGTGCTGCCAGAGCGCTTTTGAACGCGCCCGTTTGTCCCGCTAGGTGGATGGAGAAATCCGCATCGCCGACGGTCGCCCGGTAAGTTGCCGCCAATAGCGGGAAGCTGATCTGAGGTGGTCCAAGCGCGACCAGCCGCAGAGTCGCTCTGACCGCCTCTTTAAGCGTGTTCTGATTCGTAGGAAGGCGTAGCTCGTAGCGACTGAGTGCACCCAAGAGCCGCACGTTTACATCAGGCATCGCGCCGACCGCGCTGATCGCACCGCCGCCGTGAAGGTAAACCCAACCGCCACCCACTTGACGCCAGCCCGTGTGTGTATAGATGCACTTGTTTATCGCCGTCAGCGAGAGCGACTGAATCGCGGTTCGCGCGTAATCCCGCTGGTGCGGGAACGTGATCGCAGTCGCGCCCAATCGCTCGATCGGCCAGTTCATAGCCGCGAACTCCGAAGCAGGAATCGTGAAGCGACTCTTTCTGCCCAGCATTTCAGCCTCGATCTCAAATTCGCGTCTCGTCTCGACGCCATCGTCCAGCTGGATATTGCTGATAATCGCCGCCTGGAAGTTGGTTAGTTGGATTTTCGACAGCCCCCCACCCTGACTCGTCAGGCGGACCATGCCATCGGCTCCCGATTCGAACTGCGACGGAAGCACGACGCGAAGCTTGGCACCAGAAACCGCAGCTTCGAACAGCGCGAGCACCCTGGAAGCGCCCCAAAGGACAAGCAAATCATCGACACCGTTAACGCCGCAGTCTTCAGGCAGATTTACGAGCTTTACTTTCGCGTTGCGCGTTGTGAGCTCGCGGCAGATTCCCTTTCTGGCCCATTGCACGCTGTCGTTCGTGTGCACGTTCGCATCGAAAACGATGAATACATCTCGACCCCGCCACTCTATGCGACTCAGATCCGCGATCGGTCCATGTACATCGAGCCGCTCGCCTTTGGGTCCGCCGGTTTTCCCGATTCTGCCCCTCCAACTCCAAACTCCCGCAACCGCGATGGGAATGAATCGGGGTGCAGCCGCTCCATGGTTTGCTAATCTCCAAAGCGCAAGGGCCTTTTTCTCTCCTTCCACGACGGCGATGGGAATCGTGACGTCCTGAAGCTGTGCAAGCGTGACGCCAGTCGCGATATAGAGCCGGTTGCCGCCTCCGGGAGGCGCCAGATATTTCCCTGCGGGCTTCACCTTGCCGTCTCTGCCCTGCCGCATTTCAGGATTGTCCAGGCGCAGACGATAGGTGTGCGGCTGCGCCTCGCCCGGCCAGTAATAGGGGATCAGTAGGCCAGCGCAGTCGCGCTTTCCTCGTTGGCCGATGACTTGGCGGCCTTCATGTGCATTCACGCGGCGCACCATCGCCTGCTGAGCAAGCTCCGGGTTGATCCATGACGCCGCGAGGGTAGCGCAGTCGTCTTCGGTTAGGGGTCCGCCCCATTGCGGGGCGATGAGACCGTGTCCAGGACAGATTTCGTCCACTGTCGCCACAGTCAAGCCACCCCGATTCCGAGCGCCTGGCAAAGTGCGAGCGTAATTGTACGGGCCTTCGGTTCGCCGCTTGCTCTCCCGATTCGACCACCAATCTTAACCTCTGCGGTGAAGACTCCATCCAGACCGACCGACAAGACCCACGTACCGCCGGCATGGTCTAGCAACTGAAAAGCATCATCCAATCGTGTCAATGGCTTAAATCGCCACCTCGGGATCCAACTCCTGCCGGACTTGATGAACCTGTCTGGGTGCACCTGCCACGCCATGACCCGCTTGGCTAACATCGCTGTAAGCTGCTCACCGGTCACGGCGCACTCCCAGAGGCCAGCCAACGGAAGCCGCAACGCGATCAATAAAGGATTTGGCCTGGATCAATTCATCCAAGGCCGCGTCCATGCGGGCGAGTTCCTCCGGCGATGCGGTCACATACCCACGCTCGATGTCGCTGAGGCGGCTCCGAGCGATGCCGATTTTCTTGCAGAGGATGTTTCCCGCGATACCTGCCGCGGACCGTTTCGCTTTGAGTGTTGAGGCGTCGACCACTTCGAAATTTCTTCTTCCGAGAATGATCTTGCCTCCATTTAGTCGGGAGGTCCATTTGAGAGTTTTTCAGGAAATTTCAGGAAATTTGAGATCTCCCGCTAATTGATAGTCAACGCTCGACTTGGGGAGGGAAATTTTACTCGGGAACTTCTGAAATAAGGCATCCAAAAGCCTTGGCGAGCCGGCCGCGAACATACGTCTCGCGTGTACTCTTCTCGCCGGACCGATAGCGTTGGATCGTGTTGTAGGTTGGCCCCGAGTTGGTGGCGATGTCGGTATCGGAACTCCATTGCTTCAGGGTGATTTGCTCGTCGAGCCAAGCTGATCTGGTCTTTCCGCGCTTTGTTTGCTTCTTGGCGGAGTCAGATTCAACCAATGGAGCCCCGGAAGCATGTACTTGGGGCGCAGGTCGGTGGCCGCGTCGCTCACCACGTGGCGTCTGAGGTTTAGGCGTAACCGCATCCTCGAGCTCAACCCTGGGATTTTCACTCTCCTTCTGCTTATTGGAAAGCGTCCCGGCCTTGTTTTCGATAGCAACCTTTGCGAGATTCTCAAGCGACGGCCACCCCTCTTCCCAGAGGGCCGCAGCGAATTCTTCGTAACCAAGATCGAAATCACAGTGGTAGCGATGTCGCGGAATGAAATCATCAAAGGTCTTCTTCACCACTCGCTTCTTGGTACCTTCCAGGTCGTGTCCCTCTGACGCGAGTCGCTCCACTTCAACTTCGGCCCACACGCGCGCATCCCCAAGGAGTTCCTCCAGTCTCTTGACTTCGTCGGCCGACTTGCCGAGCTGTCGTTTCAAGACGACAGTCATCTTGGCGTACCGCTTTTCACGGTCGCTCAAAGGCTCAGAACTGGAATCCGGCGGCCAGGACTCGTCGGCGTTGCCCGAAGATGGCGGAGTTTCCGTCATCGACGTGTGCTGGAGGCTGCGAACGCGCTCGGTGTGCCGTAGGGACGCCCGCAGATCCCTTAAAGCTGGTGTTTCAGTAATGCGGTCGAGGATCATGGCCGCTGCGTCTCTACGCAGCTTCTCCGAACGTTGCCTGAGCGCCTCCCGCAACGCTGCCGTTCTCGAGTCTTCACGAGGTGACGGTGGTTCAGTAGGAGCTAACTCTTCCGAAACACGCGCTCGAAACGCCACTGGAAGGAACTCGTCCTCGATCATTGCGCGCAATTCCTTCACCGCTTCCTCCGGCGAAATCTCCTTGCGTCCCAATCGCACCTTCAACGGGTTAATCAGTCGTTCGTACATCGCGGTGTTCGTGGGTCCGCAGATTCTGCTTGCGTCGTGAGTAGAAGCTCCACGCGGCCGTCGTGAAGTCCACTATCTAACCATCATTCCAGGTTTGCGCCTACGACGCCGGGACTGGGCCGTGCATAACGTATTGGAATGGATAATGATCGCGGCGGCCTGAATCTAATGTGGCTTTGTTCTGGCGGCACCCGTGTCAATCCGGCGCCGCCGGCGAATCCAGGAGAGCCTGCATCACTTCGACCATGCGCCCGCCACCTGGCTCCTCTGAATGGGCGCACCTGAGGATCAAATCCACATGCTCGGCCTGACGAGGACTGAGATCCGTTCCTCCCGTCGCGCCCGCGAACAGGTCTAACAAGTAGTCGCCGGGACCGCGAATCTCCTTCGTACTGCCGTCAGCGAAATGAAGGACGATCGGCTCCGAACTCACTCTGGTTTCCAGCTTCCGGAGGCGGGCGGCGAGTCTCATTTTCGCAGTTACAACTCGAACTTAACATACTGAGACGAATTTGTTGTGGGATAACTCGGAGATTTCTATCGGGAGTACCGCCGCGCGGGGAAGGGCGAGCACAAGCCGTCGGCGTGTGCACTCAAGAAGGAATTGAATGGATTTTGAATCGGTTGTGCCGCAAAACGATGTTTGTCGTGTCTTCGGTGTCGTAAGCTCGTCGCTCCTGCGGCTAACCCTCGCTTGACACCCTCGCCAAAATTGGCGATGCTCATGACATGCGTTATGACGGAGGCAAAGGGGCTTGCTACCGGCAGCTGATCAACCTCATGCCGCCTCACGCACGGTACGTCGAGACGCATTTGGGAGGCGGAGCCGTCATGCGACATAAACGGCCCGCAATCCGACAGGTGGGAATCGAGCTCGACCCTGCGGTTGTCGAATTGTGGCGAAGACGTTGGCCTGACGCCTGCGAAATCGTGCACGGCGATGCGATCGAGGTTTTGCCCGATCTCCCGTTAGATGCTGACACTGTAATTTATGCTGACCCGCCGTATCATCCGGATACGCGGCGTCGATCTCGCGTTTATCGTTGCGACTATAACCTCTTGGATCACGAGCGCCTCCTGGACTGTCTGACCGCACTCCCGTGCAAGGTGATGATCTCCGGCTACGCTTCGCCGTTGTACGCACGACGCCTGGATGGTTGGTCACTATATCAATTCCAAGCCCGAACACGCGTCGACACAAGGGAAGAGTGCGTTTGGTTCAATTTTCCGAAACCGCACATTCTTCATGATGACCGTTACCTTGGCGACGGCTTTCGAGAACGTGAAGTCATTCGCCGCAGGCAAAATCGTCTGAGACGTCGAGTCGAAATGTTGCCAAGTGCCGAACAGAGATCGCTTCAGAAATGGCTGGAAGATCAACTTGGTAAGGCGTTTACGTCATGAGCCAAATGCTCCACTACTTTATGGACGAGGTCGAAGTCTCCAGGGATGTGCCTGATCCGGATGACGTTGTCATTACCGGTGTTCGCTGGGGCGAGCCTTGGGCGCTATTTACGCCGGCTTACTGGTTATCTCAATTGTGGATGAGCGGACTCGACAAGCAGACGTCCTCGCGATTCCGGGCGAAAGGCAGCCTCCATGAGGAAATCGTATTCTGCATGCTTGGCGGTAATGGTGTCACTGCAGAATTGACGACAGCGGCATTTGAAGCCTGTCGCAATTCAGAATTGATTATTCGACTTGAGACTTCGGCAGCAAAATGGAGCGAAGTCCTGCAGGAGCCGATGCAGGTTAACGGTCACTTGTGCCGATACCGATTTCCGCACCAGAAAGCGCGATACTTGGCGGGTGCGATGGCTTTCCTCCGGACCGACACTCTCAGCACCGGTGGCGGCAAGGAACTTCGTGATAGCTTGCTTAAGGTTAAGGGGATTGGCCCGAAGACCGCGGGTTGGATCGCGCGCAACTACTTGGACACTGACGAGGTAGCGATTCTAGACGTGCACCTTGTGCGCGCAGGCCTTCTCTGTGATCTATTTTCACCGTCTCAACGAGTGCAGCGAGATTACTTTGTGATGGAATCCCGTTTCATTGATTTCTGCCGCGCCTTGAACGCGCGCCCAGCTATTCTGGATTGTCTGATTTGGGATCAGATGCGTTCGACTGGCGCCGCGGCGCTGAACGCTTTAAGAACTAAGTTCAGCGACGGTTCGCCGAGCGCCGGAACCCGTCCAGAGGCGGGTTAGCCTGACTCTCATACATTAGTTGGGCCAGCCTAATGCCTGCGTGACCTCCGAGTGCTTTTGGCAACCACGACACTGTCCGCACGCTAAATTACCGGTGTGGCAGGAGTGGGACCAAGCCAAAGTCGCGGGTTGGATGAGCGAGCGCCTTACGAGTTCCTCGCTCGTTAGATTCGCGGCGGGCGCATAAAGGTGCAGATTGCCCTCCTGCATTCTTAGCAGGTGGTCCATTGCAGCCACAAACTCGTGAGATCCGTCTCTGTGCCGCACATCGGTGCACACCGTTCCGATCAGCACTGCATCGCAACCACGTTTTAAAGCGATCATGCTCGCAACCGTAATCAGGTATTGGTTTCGAAAGGGCCAAAAGTCCGAATGAGGAGAATGCACCGAGGGGCTCTCACCCACAAGATCCCCGCACCCAATGCTGGATGTCCGCGCTGTCAGCACTTCATGGCTGAGGTGAAGATCCTGACAAACCTGAACCGCAGCGAGGATCTCCCCCTCCGCCGAACGTTGACCATAATCGACTGTCACGCATAGGGCCGGACTCCTCCAAGCGGCCAAAGCCGTCGAGTCAATGCCACCGGAAAGTAACAGCAGCTCAGACATCGCCCATCATTTGCCAGCACGCTGCGTAGACGCCTGTCGTCAAGTCGTTCGTTACATAGCACCCTGAGCCCAAAACCATCGTTAACGGCGTCGCCCCGACTCCTTCGGCGACTGCAACAACCGGTATTTTCTTGGCTCGGGCGTAGCCCACTTCGAACATTGTTCCAGCATCGATATCGTTCAGAAGGGCGAGTACCATCCCCGACGAATCCAGCGCAACTAGGTCGGCCGGAGCAACCTCATCAGGTGGACCCGCCCCTACATCGTGAATCGGTGAAAATACGCGGAAGCCCATATCAGTAAGCACACCGCGCACCTCATCGACGAGCCATTGTTGAGCGGTACTAAAGAACGGCCCAGCCAGATAGATATGGCTCTCGGGTATTGCACGGTGCGCACCAGAACCGTATCGCGCGTGCGCCTCGTGTGCTTCCGCCTGAAAGTCGGCAATCTCTTCAACGGTGAAACGATCACGCGACGACTCCACATAACCCGCAGACACCCTCGAAGCAAACCACGCCGCGGCTAATGGCTCTTGATCTTCGACGAGCCAGGCATAGGCGAACGTCGCAGAGAACACGTCGCCCGACCCGATTTTGTAGACCTTCGGCGTTGGGAATGGGCGCACCCAACCTTGGGATCCGGATGTTTTGACTAATGCTCCCTGTGGGCCGCACTTCACGACGACAACTGAGACGCCGGTCTGCAACAGCAGGATGCTCGCCATGGCAACCGGATCCTTTTCACGTGTCAGGGCCAGACCCTCCGAGTGAGAAAGAACAATTGCCAGCTCATCGGCGGTGGACCCGTTTTCGCCGAAAGCTTTTGCTGCGAAGCCGTCTTGAGGGTCGTAGACGGCCTTACGTGCACAGATCGGTAATCGACCGTCGACCATACCAAACACCAAGGCCAAGTCTGCACTGATGGGAGCGATCTGTTCTAGCTGTTCAATCCTCATGGGGAAGATCGTGGGGCGCGCTAGCGGATGGCGGTATCGAAACCAGATATCGTCCCGGCCCTGGTAGTCGTTAAGCGTATAGCCCACCTTCGACGCGATGCTTTGGAAAATAGTCCTTAATCCAGGTCCGGTGACTGTCGATAGAACGACTCGTGCACCTAGGCTAGCCAAAATCGCGGCTGCACGTCCCCCACTCCCACGAAAAACCTGACGCGGCGGAAAAGAACATTCCTCGCCGTAAGCCCCACCGATTACCATGAGCGGCCCGCTCATTTGGCTTTAACTCTTACAGTACATTTGCCGCCGACGATCGAAATTACCTCAGCCGTGAAGTCGTAACCATTCTGAAGGCAGCTAATCAAATTGGTGATCTTCGTGCCGGTCAAAGCCCCGGCTACAGCGCCGTTGTAGTCTACGACGATCGCGGTTTGCGGAGTCGCCTGAAGGGCAACGTTCAGCACTGCACCCACACCCAGTTGGCCAATGACCGCTGGCTGCGGCGAAGTAATGACTGAGAAAAAGGACAGTTGGTCGCAAGGATTACTCGGGGCACTTGGTGTCCAACCACCCGATCCAGATCCGCTCATAACTCTCCATCGAATGTTTCATTATCGGTTAATCGAGATACTTTTACAAGATTGTCGACATGAGGGGAGAAAGTAATGGCTTTTCCCGGAACCGGAACCTGGGGAAAGCTGCACAGGAAAAGGCCGTCCCCCGAACCGCAAAAGACTACACGACGAGAAGGCGATGAAAACGGCTTCCACTTCCGGTTGTGGTCAAGGCGTCGAACAGAAGATCGCCAAATTGGTAAGCATCGCTCATAAATCGATGACTTGAATCCCGGTCTGAGAGGCCGGTGCGCGGCACCGCCAGATTCAACGTGATATTATTCACGGGACGTGCCAATCCTTGAAGATGCGTCGCCGCAGGATTTGAAGCGCCTTCTAGAACTATTTCCGATTGCCAACCTGCGGGAATCATGGCCTGACGTTAAGGGCACCAAGGAAGAGTTGTGCTACGCGGTGGCCGAGACAAAGGACCTAGACAAGATCAAGGACTTTATCAATCAGCATCTTGGATGCTGTAAACAGCACGTGTACGTCTTTTCAAGAGCCGCCGACATGGCAGAATTGCCCGAGGCTCTCGCGGGTGGCCCAAAGGTTCTGGACGTGGGCGGCGCGCAGGTGCTCTATGTAGTCCGGTCCAGCTATAGCGTCGTGCTTAGAGATCCGTTAGCGGAAGCGACGCTCGATTTTCTTTGGCCGATCCGGGTTGATCTTACCGATCAGCATCTGATCTTACGCATTGTAGTTTTGGAGAAAACAGTCTCGGCCTACTTTGACCGTCCGTGTTACGTGGCTGATCGAAGCGTGGATGAAAAAGCGATCTTGGCAGACGTCGAAAGAATCGCTCCAGAACGGGCCGATCTTCACAAGGGCATCAAAAACCTGTGGGAAAATGGGTTCATGGATTCGCCTCGCACGAAGTACAAAAAGGCGATTTCATCGGCCTCGGAAGCCATGGACGAGGAGCGCGGAATCCGAGAACACAATCCAGAACTGTTTGAGACGTTGCTCAGTTCGACTCTACTAAATACCTTGTTCGTTATCCCGCAGGAGAAGGGGAGCAGTGTGGCCGCCCTCTCCGTGGACCCATCAAGCGGGTACCTTGCATTTACAAGCTACTCCACCAGGAAGGGGGACACCGATTTTGTCATTCACGAAATTCTTAGACACAATCAGTAGATTCGTCCCCGCGCCCCCTTCCGGCGTTCAAGACGCGATTGCGCGTCTTGATCCGCACAAGATCTATCTCGAGAACGTCAGGAGCATGCTCGGAGTGTCTTCTCGACAGGCACGGACCATATGCGAATCGGCGGTTAGACAAGGCGTCTTCGAGCGCAAAGTAGAGATTGTTTGTCCAGATGGGTCAGTGGCCGTGTCCACCGACGCGGAGTCGGAATTGCCGAAGACCGTGCGGTGCTGGAGGGAGGAAGACGGTGCTTTTGAACTGACCGAAATGGACACTAACGCGTTACGAAAGACCGTTTTCTATACCTTAAAGTGACGAGGCCGGATTACACGATCACGCCGGAACAGCTTAAGGTGTACGAGGCGCTTGAACGAATTCAGATGGCCTGGATTGCCTTGTGGGCGGCACTCGTTCTGTTTACTGTTGTACTCGCCGCGTTTCTGTACGCTCTGTTTTTCGTGGACCAACAGGACGTTGCGAAAGTGATAATGGCGGGGATAGATGGAACTCTCGGGTGGGCATTGAGGACCGTATACGCATACCTGTTCCCGGCTAAACAAAAGCGGGCCAACTAGCCCGCAACCGTGCAGTACTGCGAGCCCTCAGTTTGGCTTCTTCCCTTCGCCTTCGTAATGTTCCAGCCGCTTCCGCGTGGCCTCCCGTACGATCCGATTCACGAGCACACTCGGAGCGCCAGTTTGGTCTTGAATCTCGCGGCCTAACCCCGTTTCAGCAACTTTGCCAGGCGTCTGACCGTCCAACAGCCGGGTGCGCTCCAATTTGACTGCTGCGCGAATTCTCTCCCGTCCTTTGGCTGAGTAGTCCAAGCCCGTCTCATCCCATTCGGCTGTGGCGAATGCGTTGTCGAGTTCGGGGTAACAGGTTTCCATGATGCAGTCATGGGTGACTTCGCCAGTGTCCGCAAGTTCAAACTGCCCATCGTCATTCAGCCGGAAGTCGAACATACAGTCAGTCATTCGCGTGAGCAATGCCTGCTCCGCGTTTCCCCACTCATCGAGCAGTTCAATCGCATCGCTCTTCGTTCTAGCGCTGACGACGGAGAAATCACCATTGGGCCACCGACACAGGAAAATCGCCATGAACTGAGATTACCAACCTGAGCATTCGGGGTCACCCATGGTCCCGGCGATAATGCGCATTGAACAAAGCCTTTCGGCAGGGATAGCGCGAGATCGTGGTTCTCACGAAGTAGCGAGGCAACTCGGGTAGCGTCGGAATCCTCACCGCTGGGTGTCGATTTGTGATGTGGTCACAACGA
>JBEKBK010000079.1:0-21160 GCA_050015435.1 Bryobacteraceae bacterium | reverse complement strand
GCGTGCAAGCTGACGAATCGATTGGCGTGGTTCTCTCATCTAATGTTTAATCATGTCGTCCTGGGGGAAGTATGTTCCCGATGGCCGTGGGTGTCAATCGGGTCGAATGTGCATTGAAGCGCCGCTCTGGGTTCGAAACACCCTAACTTTGCTTGTATTCTCCTGCAAGCCAGTTACCTGGAGGTTCGCTTGCCGGGTCGTTATCCAGCGCCGGGTCGTCCCACCAGAAGCCAGGCAAATGTAATCTGCAGCTCGAAGCTATTCCACCTTGCCCGCCAGATAATATCCATCACGGGTCCGAATTTTCAGGTTGGCCCGGTCCACGGTCACAAGAATCTGATGAAACCCTGCTTCGTCCTCGGTGCTCGGATAGTATGTAAGGAAGTATTGACTGTGTAACTCTTCGCCAAGTGTGGAGATATCTCGCTCCAAGGCCCTCTGTGTATCGAAGGAGAATTTCCTTCCGCCGGTATATTTTGGGTACACATCCAGCGGCTTTGAAACAACCACTCCTTTGGCCGCCAGGAAAATGTCCTTGAAGGCTGGAACCCAATTGCCCATCTCCATCTGCGCATCCGTGGTCGGAGTTCCAACTACACCAGCGGGCAATGGCCGCGCTTCCGGCGGGATCGGGCTGGGGCGATTGGGCTGCGCACTCGAAGCGAGTGAGGCAAGCAGTTGTGAAACGTCGACCGTATGTACGACCACGCTCGCGAACTCACCCGCGGATAGAACCTTTCTTATCTTAGCCGCGCTACCCTGGTCACGATTTTCGGCAATGAGCACCAGCACACGCCGACGCGTGCTCGGGCGATCGCGCAGCAGGTCGATGCCTTTCATGGCCGCGTCATGGAGATTGCTCGAATCGCTGCCGGGCTTGAGCTTTTCGAACGCGGCATCGATCTTGGCCGGCTCTGAGGTAAAGTCGGTAAGCGTGGTCACGCGGTCGTCGAAGGCGAGCACTGCCAACTCACCGTTATTCCCCAGCACCAGCGATTCGAAGACGCGACTCATTCTCTTGATTTGAGGAACAATGGCCTCGATGTCGTGGTTGGCCTGAATCGCCACGACCATCGAAATGGGATGGGTGGTCACATCCTCTGTGATCTTTTGAGGCTTCCCGTTATCGGTCAAGTGAAACTCGTCAGGGGCGAGGCCATTGACAAAGTTTCCATCGCGATCGGTCACGGTCACTGGGACCAGTACAAATTTAAAGGTGGCGCGAATGACCGGTTCAGCGCCCTCGGAGCCTGGCTTATCAGAGCTCGGCTTTGGCGGATCCTGAGCTGCCAGAACACCTGCTATACACAGTAAAGAACAGAATTTATGCATGTTACCCTGGCTTGATCTGTGCTTAACCTAGCACGCGCAATGCCGTTGAAGGTTGGTGTAGAAGGGCTTCACGATGCCGGTCAGACGCTCAGAATCGGGATGTGCGACTCCCGAACGATGCCATAGCCGTTGCGGTGTTCCCCAAAATGGCTGCGCCAGGAATGTGTCCGAAGACCAGGACGTTAGCCGTCGTTTGCTCCGCCGCCCGGCTCAATAGGTGTGGAGTATTGCCGCTATCGGTGATGACTCCCCTCCGTTCGGCCTTCGTGCCCACGTCCTGCTGAAGCGTGGCGATCTCTCCGGCGGCGATGTCCACAATCTTCTCCTTCCAGACCTGGTAGATGTAGAATCCGCTGAGCCCGTAGAGTTCGACGCTCGTTGTGATGTGACCAGAGTAAGTGTCGAATCGACGGGCCGCGGCCCACTCGGCGGCCAGCAACGCGGTGTGACCGTTTACGATCAGGTCGCCTTCCGGTCGCGAGCCGTCTTCACGATTTCTCGGGCCGGGTCGCCTCTAAACAGCAAGCGCGTGATCGCAATCCCATCGAGTTCTGGCTGCAGCACCTGATGCAGATCTTGCTTAGCCCGTTGAACTGCGTGCGCATACAAATCCCCGCGCCGCGATCTCGTGCCCGCTCTCCAGCAGGCCAGCGGGATAGTCGAAGGCGTCACCACGTGCAGCAGGACCATCTCCGCACGAGAACGGCGCGCGGACCAAGCGGCTTGGCGCGGGACATGCGAGGGAGTACGCGGGAACACAACGGGAGCGAGAACTTTCTGAACGCTCAGCGTTTACCCAACCCACTATCAATTAACGGACCGTCCAGCAAGAGTGACAAAACTAAATGACGGCGACGCAGCCACATACTGCCGACCGGTGACACGGTCGGAAACTCGGTTGGCACGGTAGCACCCGACAATGTCGTTTAGTACTAGCACTGGTAAGACCATTGAGCATGGCTGAAGCTTATCAATGCAGTGACTGCATTAGGTCATGTGACCACGCGCGGTCAGCCTTAGCTTCCGACCCAACGCCCCAAGTGTTGAAACGATATGCATGGATCTCTCTCTCCAAGTCCCTAATCGCTCGTCATTAGCGGCAGTGGCTTAGCTCACGGCCTTGAAAGTGGGGATGGACCCAGGAATGCATTCTTCTTCGCGTGAGTCATGCGCACCAGGCAAAGGAAAATCTAAGTGGCCGGCGTGACTAGGCATGTCCATGGTTTGATCCCTGCTGCGTCCAGTACCGAACCCCTTCGCGTTGGTATGGTGGCTTACTTTTTCTATGCATCGCCTAAAGCTGGCTCGAAACGTATGAACCTCCGAATCGCAGCCAAAGTTGGTGAAAATGCCGTACATGATGAATAAAAAAATTGGGGCCGGCGTGGTGGCCTTCGCTGCCTTATGTCTACTGACTGCTGCGCGAGGACAGGGTCCGCCAGAGCTACCACCCCCTCCCACGAACACTGGCCCGGCGCAACTTCTCTCCGCGCAGCAACTCGATGACTTGGTAGCGCCGATTGCCTTGTATCCAGATCCGCTCCTGGGCGAGGTGCTGGCCGCCTCTACCTATCCGATGGAGATCGCCGAAGCGCAGCAGTGGGTGCAAGACCATCGGCAATGGAAGCCGTCCAAACTGATGGACCAAGCCAAAAAGCAGAACTGGGATCCCAGTGTGCAAGGACTGGTTGCCTTCCCGCAGATACTTGCGCGCCTGACCCAGGACATGGGATGGACGACGCCTCTGGGCAATGCGTTCCTCGCGCAACAAGCCGACGTAATGCAAGCGGTTCAGCGTATGCGCGCCCAGGCCGAAGCGCGTGGTAAGCTTCGTTCCACCTCGCAGGAAGCGGTCACGACCCAGAATCAGAATGGGCAGACCGCGATCAACATCGAACCGGCCAATCCGGACGTCTGGTATGTCCCCGACTATAATCCCGCGTATGTGTGGGGACCTCCGGCGTACGGATACTATCCACCACTACTCTATCCGGGAATTGATGTGGGGTTTGGCTGGGGCCCCGGTATCGATCTCGGGCTCTATTTCGGCGGCTGGGGCGGTTGGGGTTGGGGCGGTTGGGGTTGGTCGCCCAACTGGTACAACGGCAATATCATGATGAATCAGTCTTTCTTTCACCGTTACGGCTTCAATCATTTTCATGAAAACGCCCTAGGCAATTCCGCCTGGGCACATGACCCGCAACATCGCCTCGGCGTGCCTTATGCGAATCGCGAAGTGGCCGGCCGGTTTGCGGGAAGGGCTGGGGGCAACGAGGCTCGGGGCGGTTTCAATCGGGGCGCCGCTGGCGGCCGGCAGGGATTCGGTGCTCAGCAGCAGCGCCTCGGATCACCTGGCTTCGAACAGCGCGGCTACACAGGCAACCACAGCGCTTTCGGCGGCTATCACAGCGGAGGGGAAACCCGCACACAAAGTGATCATGGGTTTTCGAGCATGGGTGGGGGTCGTACCGGTGGCGGTGGAGGCTTCCACGGTGGTGGGGGCGGTGGAATGCGCGGCGGTGGCGGCGGCCATAGCGGCGGGGGGAGGCGGTAATGGCGAACTGTGTTCTTGCGACTTACGTTGCGATGGTGTTCGCATGGACTGCACCATCATTCGCTCAACAGAGCTTCGATACGGCCGATGCCGCCGCGCAGGCGGTGATCGACGCTGCCGGGAGTCACGATGGCTCACGGTTGACCGCCATCTTCGGCCCGCAGGGAAACGCAATTCTGAGTTCAGGCAATCCTAGCCAGGATCAAGCCGAGCAGGCCGAATTCTCGCAGCTCGCCCGCGCGAAGCATCAGCTCATTTCCGACCCGAGGAATTCCAACCGGGTGATTCTGTCGATTGGTGACGAGGATTGGCCCTTCCCGGTGCCCATCGTGCGTTCCAACGGGAAGTGGAACTTCGACGCTTCCGAAACCAGGGTCGAGATGCAGGCTCGGCGCATCGGCACGCACGAACTCGACGCGATCGAGATCTGCGCCGGTTACGTCGACGCGCAGCGCACGTACGCTTCCGAGGACCGCGACAAGGATGGGGTATTGAAATACGCTTCTCATATGATGAGCTCAGCGGACCATCGTGATGGGCTTTACTGGCAAGGCACGGACGATCCGCTGGTCCCACAGGGGCTTGTCGATGCCACGTGGGACGGACAGAAAAAGGGCACGGAGCCTTACCATGGGTATTTTTTTCGCATACTCGATGGACAGGGCCCCCATGCGCCTGGGGGATCGCACACCTATCTTGTAAAGAACAAGCTCATGGGTGGCTTCGGATTGGTAGCGTGGCCCGCCCAATATGGCGTGACGGGAATACACACGTTTATTGTGAATCAGGACGGCGTGATCTATCAGAAGGATATCGCCCCTCTGTCCGGTGGCGCGCCGCTCCCGATAACCCTGTACGATCCGGATCCATCCTGGAGACCCGTCGATTAACCGGCTTTCGGCAGACCGCTGCCAGCGAAACTGGACTCAGGAATGCCGGAACCGCCTACAAGATTCCGCCCGAACTGCTAGCGTTGCCGGCCGGATACGGGGATCCGGAGGAGTTCAAGCCTTCGTCATCAATCACACCGCGCTGGCACGCCAGAACGACAGCTTTAATCCAGATCGGTTCTCGCGGCGGATCGAGTTGGAGAGAAGGATTGGGACACAGTCTGTGAGACGCGGCGCGAAGTTCGAGCGGAAGCAGGAGTTCTTTGGGCTCGAGCACTCATTCAGGCGCTCTCGCTTCGGGCTAGCGGTCGCAACGCTAAGCCTATGCGGCTGTTTTCACAAGCCTGCGCCGCCGCGGCTTACCGAGGTCACGGTCGGGACACCGATCCGCCAAGATGTGCCCGTGTACTCGCAATGGATCGGAACAACCGTCGGCTTCATTGATGCCGAGATCCATTCGAAGGTCACCGGGTATTTGTTGACGCAAGACTATCAGGAAGGATCTCTCGTCAAGACGGGAGATCTTCTCTTCCAGGTTGACCCCCGGCCCTTCCAGGCAGTCGTCGATCAGGCCAAGGTACAGTTAAACGTTGCCAACGCCGGATTGACGCAGGCGAAAGCCGACGTAGACGCCGCAAAGGCCGAGATTGACCGGGCCGAAGCCTCGCAACTCAAAACACAGTTGGACGTAAAGCGTTATACACCCCTTGCGGTGGACGGAACGGTAAGTCAACAGGAACTTGACGACGCCGTGCAATCCAATCTCGCCAACCTCGCTTCCGTTGCGTCGGCAAAAGGGAAATTCGACCGCTCTAAAGCGGGGGTCATCGCCGCGGAAGCACAAATCGGAGTTGCGCAGAGTTCGTTGCAATCTGCCCAATTGAATCTTGACTTTACCAAAGTGAAGTCGCCGGTGAACGGAATTGCAGGAATTCGCGTCGCAAACATCGGCGACCTTGTCGGAACGGACCAGCGAGCGCTTCTGACAACGGTTTCCCAGATCGATCCCATTTTGGTGCAGTTTCCAATCAGCGAGCAGGAATACCTCAAGCTTCGCGATTTCTTCCTGGCAAAAGATTCGCAGCTCCAATCTTCGCTGGAGCTGATACTCTCCGACGGCAGCATCTATCCAATCAAGGGCAAGATTGACATTGTTGGCCGCGGGGTCGAATCCTCGACCGGCACGTTGAGGATTCGCGCCGTGTTCGCAAACCCAGGGAACGTGCTTCGGCCCGGCCAATATTCCAGAATTCGCGCGGCGACCTCGGTCCAAAAAGACGCGCTGCTGGTTCCTCAACGGGCCGTCCAGGAGTTGCAGGGCGAGTTCGAGCTCGCGTTAGTGGGACCGGATAATCAAATCGCCTTCCGAACGGTGAAGGCTGGCGATCGGGTTGGGTCATATTGGGTGATTGATCAAGGGTTGAACCCAACCTACCGGGTGGTCATTGAGGGACTCCAGGATATAAAGTCCGGACAAACGGTCGACCCAAAGCCGGCACAAATGCCTCCCCTGAGTGCAGGTCCACCAAGTAGCTTGGGTCGATCTAACTAATGTCGAAATTCTTCATTAATCGGCCCGTCACTGCAATTGTGATCTCCATTCTGATCGTGATCGCAGGAATCATCATGGCCCGGCGACTTCCCATCGCCCAATTTCCGGAAATTGCCCCGCCGGAAATCGTCGCCACCACGAACTATGTCGGAGCGGACGCCCTTACGATCGAAAGTTCGGTTGCAACGCCACTCGAAGAAGCGATGGCGGGGGTTGAAGGCATGCTCTACATGCGGTCTTTCAATGCCAACGATGGAACGATGAAGTTGCGGATCGATTTCGATCTCGATCTGGATCCGAACATCGCGGAGGTATTTTCCGAGATCCGGGTAAACCGGGCGCTTCCCCAACTTCCGCCGTCCGTCCGCGAGCAGGGAGTCACGATTGCAAAATCTCACGTCAGTCCCTTGATGATCATCGCCCTTTCCTCCCCGAAGGGCACGCGCGACGCAAAATTTCTGGCGAATTACGCCTACATCAATATCAACGACCCTTTGACCCGTGTCCGGGGTATTGGCTCCGTGGTGGTTCAGGGGGCCGGCGCCTACGCCATGCGCCAATGGGTTAAGCCGGATCAATTGGCAAGCCTGGGAGTGACCGTTCCCGACATGGTGAAGGCGCTGGAGCAACAGAACAAGGTCAATCCTTCCGGCCAGGTGGGAGCGGAGCCTGCTCCGGCCGGCCAGGAATTCACCTACACGATGCGCTCGCAGGGCCGCCTGGTTACGGAAGAGGATTTTGGTGACGTAGTCATTCGAGAGAACAAGGATGGTTCGGTGGTCCGGATGAAGGACGTCGCGCGGATCGAACTGGGAGCGCAGGCCTACAACGTGATCGGGCGGCTGAACGACGCGCCGGCGGCGATTATCAATGTCTTTCAGTTGCCGGGCTACAACGCCGTCGAAGCCGTCGACGGCGTCCGGACAATGATGGCTCAGTTGAAAGAACAGTTTCCAGAGGATGTGGATTACGTGGTTTCCCTGGATACCACGCTTTCGGTACGCGAAGGGATCAAGGAAATCGTCAGGACGCTATGGGAAGCGCTGCTATTGGTGATCCTTGTCGTCTTCATTTTCCTGCAGAGTTTCAGAACTACTTTGATCCCCGCGTTGACGGTCCCGGTGTCTCTTTTAGGCACTTTCATCTTTTTCCCGATGCTGGGCTTTTCCATCAACTCACTTTCCCTTTTCGGGCTCGTCTTGGCGATCGGTCTGGTGGTTGACGATGCAATTGTAGTGGTGGAAGCAGTGGAACTGAACATGGCGGGGGGCCTCAGCCCCAAGGATGCGTCGTTGAAAGCCATGGAACAGGTTGGCGGTCCTGTGGTTGCGATCGCGCTCATACTGGCGGCCGTGTTTGTTCCAACCGCCTTCATTCCCGGCATCACGGGCCGCTTATATCAGCAGTTCGCGGTAACGATTGCCATCTCAGTAATCATCTCGGCCTTCAACGCGTTGTCGCTGAGCCCAGCTCTTTGCTCATTGCTGCTGAAGCCTGCGCATGAATCGAAGGGCTTGTTGCATACGGTATTCGGAGGATTCAACCGCATCTTCGAGAAGGCAACGAACAGGTATGTCGGCATTTCGGGCGCCCTTATAAGGAAGATGGGCATCAGTCTCGCACTTCTTGCCGTGGTCGCCGGTGCCGCGCTTCTGGTTGGGAATAGATTGCCCTCCGGATTCCTTCCCACCGAAGATCAAGGGTTTTTCTATCTGAATATTCAACTTCCCGACGCGGCGTCGCTTCAGCGTACGGACGCCTTCACCAAGGAAGTAGAGTCGGTCCTTAAGCACACGAACGGCGTGCAATATTACAGCACGATTGTGGGCAGCAGCCTTCTGACCCAGACCAACGCTACTTACAGCGCCTTCGTTTTCGTCGCCCTCAAGCCATGGGACCAGCGTAAAACCAAGGACACCAGCATTGAATCGATCATGGAATCGGTTAACGCAGAACTCGACAGGATGCCGGCGGGGCACGCGTTTGCTTTTTCGCCTCCCGCCATCTCGGGTGTAGGAACATCCGGCGGCTTCAGCTTCATGCTCGAAGACCGCGTGGGTAAAGATATCCCATTCCTGGCCGAAAACACCAATCGTTTTCTTGAGGCTGCACGCAAGCGACCTGAATTGACCAGGCTAAACAGTTCGTTGAATGCTCAGGTTCCTCAGGTGTTGGTTCAGGTAGATCGGGACAAAGTTCTGAAACAAGGCGTTGAGGTGGAGGATGTATATAGTACCCTCCGCGCCTTCATGGGCTCTTTGTTCGTAAATTATTTCAACCGCTTCGGACGGGCGTGGCAGGTGTATATTGCCGCCGAGGATGGATACCGTTCTCAGGCCAAGGACGTAATGAATTTCTTCGTCCGGAACAAAGACGGCGAAATGCTACCCCTTTCCTCTGTGGTTTCGCTTCAGACTAGAGCGGGGCCAGAATTTACGTCGCGGTTCAACGAATATCGGGCAGTGGAGATTACGGGGTCCCCGGCCCCAGGCTACAGCACAGTGAAGGCTATGGATGCCCTGGAGCAGGTAGCTCATCAAGTGCTTCCGAAGGGCATGGGGTACGATTGGAACGCCCTTTCCTACCAGCAGAAGAAAGCGTCGACTCAGGTAAGCCCTGCCGCTGTCTTCGGTTTTTCGTTGCTCGTCGTGTTCCTGATCCTCGCGGCGCAGTATGAGAGTTGGGCTCTTCCGTTCAGCGTACTTTTGGCCACGCCGATCGCCGTCTTTGGCGCGTTTGTAGCCCTTTGGATTAGAGGTTTTGAGAATAACGTCTACGCTCAAATCGGCCTTGTCATGTTAATTGGCCTATCGGCAAAGAACGCCATTTTGATCGTCGAGTTCGCCAGAACGGAACGCATGAAGGGCAAGTCCGCACTCGATGCGGCTCTGGAGGGCGCCCGGATTCGTCTTAGACCGATCTTGATGACGGCCTTCGCTTTTATTTTCGGCACCATTCCCCTGGCAATCGCCAGCGGCGCGGGCGCGGTTGCGAGAAAAATACTGGGGACGGCGGTGATCGGCGGCATGCTGGCGGCCACGCTGCTCGCAATTTTCATCATCCCGGTAACCTATTACGCCATGGAACGCTTGAAGGACAAAACAGGCGGGCAAAAGGAGGCGTCTTGAAGCTCTTCTTGAGGTCTATTCTTGCCTTCAGTATCATGCTCTGCGGATGCGTGTTAGGGCCCAATTACCAGCGTCCCATGATCCCCGCCCCGCCGGCGTTCCGCGGACAATCAACAGCTGAACAGAGTTCTTACGCCGATCAGGGATGGTGGGAGGTATACTCCGATCCGTTCTTAAATGCGCTCATCAAAGAGGCGCTAAAGAACAACTATGATTTGAAAACGGCGATCGCCCGCGCCAAAGAGGCCGAGGCGTATCGCGGGGTAGCCCGGTCTGCTTACTTCCCTACGGTGAACGAAGAGTCCGGCGTTCAGCGCGATCATGGCGTCTATAAGATGGACCCCGATCTGAAACTTCCCACGAGGACCCAGACGAGCGATTTGTTCCTGGGAGGCCTTTCCGCTGCTTGGGAAGTCGATTTGTGGGGCCGCATTCGGAGATCGAACGAAGCGGCCAACGCGGAGTATCTCGCCACAGAAGAAGGCCGCCGAGGGTTGATGCTTGCGCTGATCACTGAGGTGGCGCAGGCTTACCTGGAGCTGGTGGAACTGGATGGGCGCATGGCGGTGGCCCGCAACAGCCGGGACGCCTTCGAATCCACGTACACCTTGTTCAGTAAACGGTACGGAGCGGGAATCGTTTCGCGCCTGCAGGTTACACGCGCTCAAGCGGCACTGTCCGCGGCGGAAGGAACGCTCAATGACACTGAGCTGCAAATCGCGGAGAAGGAAAATGAGATCTGCGTTCTTATCGGGCGTAACCCAGGTCCGGTGCAGAGAACTGTTCCGGGCAAAGAGATGAACCCGCCACCAACGGTTCCCGCGGGAATCCCGTCACAGTTATTGGAAAGGCGGCCTGACATACGCGAAGCTGAACAGAATCTTAGAAGCGCATCCGCTAGAATCGGCATCGCAAACGCAAATTTCTTCCCACGCTTTGGATTGACGGCGCTTTTGGGAAGGGTCAGCCCGGAACTCAGTTCGCTAAGCGGCGGAACCGCGGACATCTGGGCCCTCGCCGCTTCTTTTTCGGGTCCTGTGTTCACCGGGGGCCGGCTCACCAACGAGTATCGAGCAGCTGTCGATGTCTTCGATCAGGCCAAGAATCAATATTCACAGAGCGCACTGAGAGCATTTCGAGAGGTGTCGGATGCTTTAATCGCTTCCCAGAAGTTGTCTATCGTCGAAGAGCAACAAAAGCGTGAGGTGGCGGCCCTCACCGATTCTGTCTCCATTGCCAGACGCCGTTATCTTGGTGGCCTTGCCAGCTATTATGAGGTCCTGGAAGCGCAGCAACTGCTCTATCCTGCCGAAATCAGTCTTTCTGAGACTTCCCGTGACCGGCGCCTGGCGATCGTTCAACTCTATCGGGCGCTCGGCGGCGGGTGGAATTTCGATAACACGCAGTTGACCAACGGGCGGTAGCGGACCGGGACCGGAGTCAACCGCGTAAGCCCAGAGAGGATGTTCACTTATGCAAGCGACCGCAAGTAAATCCGAAGCCAAGCCGGCGCCCCCGAAGCCGGCAAACGGCAAGCCCCCTGACATCGCCACCGCGTCGGTTCCCGACACGCTCACGGCGATCCATGTCAACCCCGACAACGGGCTAACGCACGCCGAGGTGGATGTCCGGCGTAAGGAGAACGGCTATAACGAAGTGGCTGTAAAAAAAGGCCACCCGGTCCTCAAGTTCCTTCGGAAATTCTGGGGAATCTCGGCGTGGATGCTCGAACTTATCATGGTATTGTCGGCCGTGCTCGGAAACTATTCGGACCTGGCCGTAGTGAGCGCGCTGCTGGTGATCAACGCCGTGTTGAGCTTTGAACAGGAGCGCCGGGCCGCCGGAGTCGTGGAGGCTCTGCGGAAACGGTTGCAGGTCAGTGCACGCGTCCGGCGCGATTCGAGCTGGCAGGTCATTCCCGCCCGGGAACTGGTCCCCGGCGACATCGTTCGTGTGCGGCCCGGCGACATCATCCCGGCGGACGTGAAACTCCTTACGGGAGGATTGAGCGTGGATCAGTCGGCGCTCACCGGCGAATCGAAGGACGCGGACAAGAAACCGGGCGAGGTGCTTTCGTCGGGTTCCATTGTCCGCCGAGGCGAGGGCAACGGCGTTGTCATGCTGACCGGGGCCAAGACCTATTTTGGCCGCACCACGCAACTGGTACAGGAGGCGCGCCCGAAACTGCACATCGAGGCTGTGGTAACCAAGGTCGTCCGCTGGCTCTTCGTTATTGTCGGCGCGCTGATAGGCGTAGTGGTTGTGCTGTCGCTGATGCGCGGCGCGCCGCTCATTGAAATGGTTCCGCTCATGCTCGTGCTGCTGATGAGCGCGGTGCCGGTCGCCCTTCCGGTCATGTTCACGGTGAGCATGGCCGTGGGATCGAAGGAGCTAGCCAAGCGTGGCGTGCTGGTCACTCGCCTGAGCGCGGCGGAGGATGCCGCGACCATGGACGTGCTCTGCGTCGATAAGACCGGTACCATCACGATGAACCAGTTGGCCGTAACCGGCGTCATCCCCCTGGAGCAGGCGACCGAAGCGGACGTGCTGTTCGCCGGCGCGCTGGCGTCGCAGGTAGCCAACCAGGATCCCATTGACCTCGCGTTCCTGGCAGCGGCCAAGGACCGGCACGTCTTCGACAACCTTCCCAAGGTCACGCCCGTCTCTTTCGCCCCGTTCGATGCGAAAAACCGGCGCACGGAAGCCGTGGTCGAGCAGAACGGGCAGAAGCTGCACGTGATGAAAGGCGCCGTGCGCACCATCGCGGAGGCCTGTGGACTCCAGCCTCCCGCGATCGACGCATTGGAAGGCCGCGTCAATGCGTCGGCGGCGAAGGGCTATCGGACGCTGGCGGTGGCGCGCGGGCCCGAGACGGGCACTGCCAAATTACTCGGATTGGTATCGCTTTATGATCCTCCCCGGCCGGATGCCAAGCAACTGATCGCTGAACTTCAGGGCTTGGGCGTTCCGGTTAAGATGCTCACCGGCGACGCATTGCCGGTAGCGCGTGAGATTGGCCAAGGAGTCGGGTTGCCGAACATCCGGCTGGTGGCGGACTTGAAGGCGGAGAACGCCCAGGCCGGTAACAAGGCGGTCGACCTGTTGGCCGGCGCCGACGGCCTTGCCGAGGTTTTTCCAGAGGACAAATACATCGTAGTGCAGCACCTTCAGGCCGCGGGACATGTCACCGGCATGACGGGCGACGGCGTCAACGATGCGCCCGCGTTGCGCCAGGCTGAAGTGGGCATTGCCGTCAGCACCGCGACCGATGTAGCCAAGGGCGCCGCGAGCGTCGTCCTGACCGAAGCGGGGTTGACCAACATCGTGGCGCTGGTCGAGCAGGGGCGGACTATCTATCAGCGCATCCTTGACCTGGATCGTCAACAAAATCAGCCGGACCATTCTGAAAGCGGCCTTCGTGGCGATTGCTTACATAGCGACCGGCAAATTCGTCGTCTCCGCCTTTGCGATGTTGCTGCTGGTCTTCATGACGGACTTCGCGAAGATCTCCCTTGCCACGGACAATGTTCGGCCATCCAAGAAGCCGGAAACATGGAACATTGGAGGCTACATCACCGTGTCCGTGGTGATTGGTGTCGCGATGGTTGCTGAGACACTCTTCCTATTGTGGATCGGCTGGTCGCATTTCGGTTTGGCAACCGACGACAGTGCCCTCTACACCTTCAGCTTTCTAATGCTGCTCTACTTTGCCGTATTCTCCGTCGTGTCCGCGCGCGAGCGCAGCTGGTTCTGGGCGACGCTGCCCAGCAAGACCTTCATGTCAGCTCTCGCGGGGGATGCGGTCGTAGGCAGTGTGATGACGTTCATGGGTCTCCCCGGGCTCAAGCCATTGCCCTGGTGGCAGATGCTGGCGCTATTTGTTTGTGCCATGATCGCGTGCCTCGGCCTGAACGACGCCCTGAAAGTCGCGACGATCAAATGGCGCGTTCTTAACGCCGTGGCCAAGCAGCCGGTCGATGTGACCCCGAAGATCGCCAAGCGTGCCTATGAGCTGTACGAGCAGGGCGGCCGCCGGGACGGGCGAGCTGCTCAGGACTGGGCGCAGGCTGAGCGGGAGATTCGGAATGATGAACCCCATAAATGAACAAACGCGAACGGCACGGCGGCGGGGATTGCCTAAAGGAACGCGATGAAAATCAATTCAAAGGATTTCCGGATAGGAGCGGTATCTTTCCATCGTGGACTTGGAGGAGCACCTCTACCGCAACGGCACTCGGATCCTCAAGTTCTTCCTCCACCTTTCGAAGGACGAACAACGAAAGCGGTTCCTCGAACGCATTGATGAGCCGGACAAGAACTGGAAATTCACCCTCTCGGACATTCACGAGAGGAAATACTGGAAGGATTACGTCAAAGCTTTTGAGGATTGCCTGCACGACACAAGCACCCATCATTCGCCCTGGTACGCCGTTCCGGCCGACGATAAGGAGAATTGCCCAGTTGATTGTTTCCAAAATTGTCCTTGATACGCTCAACTTAAGATGGCATATCCGAAGACTAGCGCGAAACGCCGGAGGGAATTGGAATCTCTCCGCAAGCTGCTGTAACGTTTGAACTGTGGGTTTCGGATGGTGCCTCACATCCGTCGTGCGCAACCCATTCGCGAAATGGGGGATGCCCCGCCGATAGGCCGAGCTCTCTTCATCAGGGTTCGCGTTACTCTTCGGTGATCATCGCACTCTGAGCCGGCGGACCGGGTTTCTCCGCGCGCCGTACTGCAGCTCGCATACCCTGCCTTCCAGGTTTTCGCTTTTTTTGAGGATAACCGTCCGTAGTCACCTGACCGGGTATGGTCAAAGATCGCTACGCGAAATTCCCAGCTTCTTCATCATGGCGTTCAAGGTCGTCCGCGGCATCCCGAGACGAGTTTTGCTGCAGTGCTGATCACGCCAGTCGTCTCCCGGAAAACTCGCAGAATGTATTTCCACTTCCTCAAGGGTGGAACCACCGCTGGGTTCCAGGGTTGCGCCGCGCAATTCAAGGACGGGCCCTCACGAGATTACGTGAAATTATTGAGTCCGCGACTCTATGACTCAAAACGGGACCCAGCTTTCGTGCCAAAAGGTATCCGCCGTATTCACCAGGTCTTGCGGGTTGGCCCTCAGTTGCCACACGAAAAAGGAGGCGCCCCCCGGTTCGCGGACCCGTCCGGTTTGGACCGTATTATCAGGAATCGGAGGCATGTTTTCACGAACCACTCCGGGTAGCCACTGCTCAGGACCACGGCCTTCTTCATTCTCCACCGCGCCGTTCCGGTTCAGATGTCCGCTGCGGCCTCCACCCTCTCGTCCGACCCTGTGGCGAAAACCAAGACCCCTCCGCGCCGCAGTCCTCCGACAAAAGCCTGCGCCTCCGCTTTGTTCGCGCCGATCCGGGTGAGCGCGCGCTTCAAGCCGACTTCGAAATCGAGCCGCGGGAAGCTCATTACACCGGTGACTTCGAAGCTCGCCGGCTCGGTCAGGGTGCGAACCTCTTTCCGAGGAAAACAAGCGTTTCGATCTCGCGGGCGACGTCGTCCCACGAGGCCACGATTCTCAAATAATCCGACGACTGTCTTCGGCATGTTACGACCTCCATCGCAAAGTATTCAAACCTACGTGTTCCGAGCTGCGCCGGAGCAGTGAAGTAGACTCCGCGACTTGAGGCTCAAGGTCACACCCGGCTTCGCAAACGCCGACTCGTCTGGTTATCGACAGTAGCGGCTATTTCGTGGTGCAGATCAAGGCATTGTGGTCCTCGTCGAGCCGAACGAAGACTTGTTTTTCGAACAGAGTTCTAAGTTTTAGGATCATTGTTGACCTCGTATGAGTGGCGGCCCGTTCAGCAAGCGCTTGAGCGCGTCCATTGATTTGCCGAAGTTCGCCCAATTCCCCTGTTGCATTGCCTTCTGGGCATCATCGAACTGCGCCCTGGCCTGGCCCAAGTCTGGTTGCCCGCTGGGCGCCTGGGCTGAAATCTGGGGTTGCTGTGTCCCGAAGACCGCTTGGATTGCTTCATCAAGGGTAGGCTCCATCGCCACTTTGTCCCCCGAAATCACAATGACGCGCTTGAGTTGAGGGAAGTCCGTGCCTTCCGCCGTGAGGTACAGCGGAACCACGTAGAGAAAGGAGTTCTCGATCGGTACGGCAATCAGGTTTCCACGAATGACTCTCGAACCTTTTTGGTCCCACAGGGTAAGTTGCGCCGCGATGGCAGTATTCTGATCGATCATCGCCTCGATTTGCATCGGGCCGTAGATCAGCTTCTCCTTGGGCAGTTCGTAAAAGAGCATCTTCCCGTATTCGGGGAAATCGCACCTGGCGGCCAACCAGGAGATCATGTTGTTTCGCTTCTGAGGCGTGAAAGGCGTCATGAGAAGATACTCGAGCTGGTCGCTTCCGGGGAGCTTCATCAGGATGTAATAGGGCTTCATGGGCGCGACCGTACCCGCATAGTTCTCTTGCGGGAGCACCCAGAGGTCCTCCCGGTTGTAGTAGACCTGCGGATCAGTCATGTGGAACGTCCGGTACTGGTCGGCTTGGATGGAGAAGAGGTCCTCCGGGAACCGCAGATGCGCTTTCAGATCCGCCGAGAGCTGATTCAGATTCATGAAAACGCCCGGAAATGCACGCTGGTAGACTGCCAGGATCGGATCATTTGGATCCATGACGTAAAACTGGACGGTTCCGTCGTACATGTTCACAACGACCTTTACGGAGTTTCGAATGTAGTTCAGCCCTTCACCTTCTTCAAAGACCGCCGCGTGGGGAGTGGAGTAGGGAAAGTGATCCGAGACGGTGTAGGCATCCTGGATCCAGTACTGCTTGCCTTCGCTCACCACAGCGTAGGGATCCTGGTCGAGGCGTAAGAACGGAGCGATCTGCTGCACGCGCTCCTGAACGCGCCTCCAGATCTGAATCTTGCTCTCCGGCTTAAGATAGGACGTAAACAGTATGTTGACATCGGCCTGAGTCCAGGTGAACAAGAGCCGCTTCCACAAGCTGTCCAGCGGGATACCTCCGTTTCCGGCGTAACTTGTGTAGACATTCTGGTTCCCCTTGGGGTAGTCAAACTCTTTCACGCCCGTTCCGACGATTCGATAGCCAGGCATGGACTCTCCGTAGTAAATCGAAGGTTGGTTTACCGTCAGGCCGTAGGCGGATTTGGGCGGGATATTCTCCAGCACGTATTGCGGAAAGCCTCCCCCCATCGTCTTGGAGACGAAACTCATGGCCACGCCATAACCATGCGTGAACTGCAGCTTCTGGTTCACCCAGGTTTGGGCTTCTGCTGGAAGCTCTGGGGAGAGTTCGCGCGCCGAAAGCATCACCTGGTGATAACCGTCCGCCAGATGGTATCGGTCCACATCCACCTGGTAAAACTGATAATAGAGCCGGATCTCCTGGGCCTGTTGGTACATCTGCAGCAGGGGGCGCCAGTCCCAGAGCCGGATGTTCTGGATCGTGTCTTGATTTCTCGCGATCACCTCGGGCGTCAGGTCTTCTAGCGCCGGGTAAGATGTTTCCTGGATCGTATCGAGGCTATATGCCTTCCGGGTGAACTCGATGTTGTTTTTGAGATACGGAGTCTCGCGGGCCAGTTCGTTCGGCTGGACCATGAACCTCTGAAAAAGAGTCGGCGCCAGCCCAACGGCGATGAGATACAGAACCGCGTAAATTCCCGATCCAATCAATATGGTTTTGAACCGTGGCTGTAAGATATTAACCACCAGCAGCGCGCATAACACCGCCGCAGCACCCATCATGATCCAATAGGCGATCCGGGTCACGTGATCTGCCGTATAGCCGGCTCCGTAAACCACTCCCTGGGTCGAGTAGAGGAGTTCGAAGTGATCCAGGTAAAACCCCCATCCCCAACTCGCGACCAGGAAGAATAACAAACTGGATAGATGTGGAACGGCCTGCACACCCCAGCCCGCCATCGGTCTGTTACGGCTGAGTTGCAGCAAGCCGAAGTACGCGTAGACGGCCAGGACAGCCAGAAACGTGATCAGCGTCAAGGTGGTCAGGCTGTTCTGCAAGAGTTCATAGAAGGGGAGCCGGAACAGATAAAAGCCAGAATCGACGCCGAACAGAGGATCGGGCAACCCGAAGGATCCACCATAACGAAAGCGAAGAAACGTGTCCCATTCCGTATAGAAGACGAGCGCAAAGAACAGCGCACCGACCGCAGCGACCGCTGCCGTGGCCAGATTCAAAACCGTGCGAGACATCCGGATGCCGAGTCTAGCGGCAACGGTAGGCTGGCTGGTCAAATTACCCGCACGGAAAGTGGCGCCGTTTCTGGCCGCAAGGCGAAGATTGATCCAGAGGTACAGAAACACGACAACGAAAGCTGCGCAAAACAGTCCCCATTGCACGGACAGGAGCGTCCGGAAGACGCCACTGTAGCCGACCTGCCGCATCCAGAGCCATTTCTGTATCAAGCTGGGGATAAAAGCCAGGAACGCGATGATCGAGATCGCTCCAAGTATCCCCAGTATCATCGGGCGTCCGATCGTTAGTCGCCATACCCTTGGGCTGCCTCCTCCGAAGGCGTGCTGACTTCCGTTGGTGCTGGGCTTTTCGAGCGCTCTGGGCTGCTCGACAGGTGGTGGCTGCTCAATCATGTTCTATCGCTCCGTTCTGGTCTTATGCACTGGTGAGGTTGCAATCTAAAGACCAGTTGGTTGCCGCTTCTCACCTTCGGGCCCCGCTTTTGATGGCGTTTGATATTCTTTGCGATGGAGCGAGCTTTTTTCTTCAACAGAGTCTTGACGACGTGCCCTTACGATCGTGGTTCCGCTGCCTACGTCGATACCGGCCGCATGGGGGTGTACCACGTCCAGCCGCTGAATGGTCCGTCCAGATCTTGCGCTGCTGCTCCCGCCTTTGCTTCCGGTTCGGGTTGGCCGGTTTTGCTTCTGTAGCCGCTTCGTGCTGGGCCGCCATGTTGTCTTATCCTGTCCATTCATTGGAATCTGCGGTGCGGCCCGGTGGCGCCGAAACTCACTCTCTCCAACAGGGTCGAGACGATCTTTTTCAAAAACCGGCTGCCACCAAACGAACGATCGCCAAACACCGGGCCCATACTTTCAATCGGGCACGCAAGCATTATCGGATCGTCGGCCTTGCTGCCGATCAGCTCGCGCTAGACTTCCACAGCACTGAACGCGGAAACGGGATCGAGACCAGCCCTGCGGTTTGTTTGCGATCGGCCCAAGTGACAGCTGGAACATATCTGACCGCGACCCGAAATGGAGCCGGTAGAAGGCCGGGATGAGGTAGGTCGGTGCACGGGGTAGCGCCACACTAGACCGCCGTGGCAACCACAGTCCCCAGAGATGCGCTTGTCTCCATTCCCTGAACCGCGGTCTCATTGGGCACATAACAGTTCCGAGCATTCATTTCTGAGATCGCATTGCTTGTTGTAAAGCCCTTCGCCCATACGCAACCTCGAAAATCTGTTGCAGTTGTTTGACCGCCGTGTCCCCCGCAAAGGCCGGATCGGCGCTCGATTCCGCATTTCCGCGCTCGAAGGCTCGCGTCGCAGCGGGACTCTCTTGGCCTAGATAGATTGCCCGTCCGACGGACTTGATGGAGGGTTGTTTGAGCTGCGTGATTTCCTCTAACGGGAGAACACCATCCAGAACGAGCAGATCTTGGTCTTTTTGCGCTTTGTGGATCTCATCGCCGATAGGATTGCCCGTGGGCGACGGAGTGGATGGAGTCGTCAGAGTAGGATACTTGATCCAGCGCAAAAAGCCATTTTCAAAGCGGTCCAGTTGCAACATGACCGGCGAAAACGCAATCGAGGCGTCCAAATCTGTGGTGAAATCGGACGACAGGGAGGGGAATGCCTTATTCACGAGCCGAAAGTCGTTGAACACGTCGATCATCGAATAGGCGATGAGAGCGACGCAGAGCAATGTTAGACCCACGGCTCCATAGCGCAAGATCCGGAATGCGGATCTGTGATTGACTTCTCCAGGAATATAGGTGTGAATGTCCATGATTGTATGTGCTCCTCAAACTGGCAATGTGGCGCCTTTAGGCGGCCTTGACCAGCAGTTCCTGGCCTACATTCCACGGCTGGCCGGCCACATTGTCCGCAGCTTCCTGGCAGACAATACACGAAGCCGTCCACGGCACCGCCGCGAGCCGCTTCAAACTAATCTCCTCTTCACAGTCGAGGCAGATCCTGAATGTGCCCGTGTCGATACGGCTAAGGGCGGCTCGTACTTCACGCAGCAGTTTGGAGTTACGATCGAGAGTATCGATTGCCAGATCGCGTTCTTGGCTGTGCTGAATTCGGTCTAGCTCCCCCGGACTTGTCTCAATGGCGAGAGCCCCCCGGCTACGGTTTCCGTTCTCCAATTCGGCCTGTCTGTTCTTTAAGGTTTTTCGGAATCCGTTGAATTCGAGGTTTGTCATGGGTATATTGCCTGTTCTTTCCAACCTGCTGAGCCGCTCAGTTCGACGAGCTGGCCTTCTGGCCTTTGACCTGCAGCTCGTTCACCACTTGTTGGACGTTTAGCACCGCAGACGCGACGGTTTCGGCCCGCGCGCGCTTCGACTGAGAGTTGACCTCACCAGTCAGTGTGACAACGTGATTTTTGACATCGTACTTTACGGCGTCGTGAAGGTTGGCTTCGATGAGTGCGGCATCCAGATTCTTTCCGATTCCGTTGTCGAGATCCAAATTCACCGCCTTGGCGTCACTTTCGTTGCCCACGGGAACGATCGCGATCTGATTCGACACAACCTGGCCAATTGCAAACGAATGTGCAATCGATTCAGCCTGTGACTTGTCAGCGTCCATCGTGACGTGTCCACTAAGGGTCACGACGCCCTTGTCGCGATCCTCACTCGCGGAGACGTCTTTAAAGCCGGCCTGATCCAGCGATTTGCGAATGCTGTCGGAAACGTCGGCTGACTTTGGGGAGGTCATGGAGCAGCCGGCCAGAGCCCCGACAACCACCACACCTAGCAAGGATAACCACGGTTTGTGCGTTTTCATATTTCTCCTTCGATACGACATCGGTCAATCTCTGATGCGACGCCGGTCAATCTCCGTCCAGAGCAGGAGAAGGACCGAACCTCTTTGCGGGGAATACTGCAACGGGTTACCGGACAAATGCCGAATCAGGCGGATCACCGTGCTCTGGGCCGCCCCGGACAGTAACGAAATATGGTCACGTGCCCAGGCATGGTCACAGTAACCTCCTCGAAGTGAGACGGGAGCCCGCCAAAAGCCGACAGCAGGATACTTAAGATGACCAGCGGCAGAAAGTGGTACTTCGAGAGCCAAACCAGGAATCGATCCTTGCAAATATCCGGGGGCATAATGGAAGCACTGGTCGATATCGCAGTGTGTCCCGTTGCCGACCAGCATCCAGCCGATATGGCTCCACCATTTGCCATCGCGCGGCGTGTGCGGATCGCCATCTTTGTCGGCGAACTGGTGATGGATACGGTGCGTCGCAACCCAAAACATCGGCCGGCCTTCGAGCGCCAGCGTCCCGCAGATCGCGAGGAAATACTCGACCCACTTGGACGTCTTGTTAGGAACGATGGGTCAGCAAACGGTGATACCCCATTCCTATGCCCAAGCTCAAAGAAATCCAGTAAAGCGCCAAAGCGGTGAAGAAAGCCGGCCAGCTGAAGAAGAACAGGGCAGCGACCGCGCCAGCGTGAAAAAACGT
>JBEKBK010000078.1:0-21266 GCA_050015435.1 Bryobacteraceae bacterium | reverse complement strand
TCAGACCGGCGTTCCAACCGGCGCACTGCGGTTTATTCTCAGTTTGCGCGCCACCGGCGAAGGGCACATTTCCTCGGTAACATTTCGAACCGGTATCATCCATCCGGATCATGGGGTCGAGGTATGCGCGCCAGGCGGCTTCCTCATCGAGCCTCGCCAGATCCCCAATCCACTTTACGAGAAGGGACTATTCGTACGGAAACTTGTAGAACTGGGATTAACCGGCGAATTTTCGCGCCGGGTGATCAACAAAGTTGGGGAATCGTTCACGTTGGAAGAGCTTCGCGCCAGCCTCCAGGCCGAACAGTTCCGCCGGCCGGATGGAATGGCGCCAGAAGATCAAAACGCCGCTCAAGGAATTTGGATGCTGGCGCGATCCAACTACGAAGTCCACTTCCGGCCGGAAGAAAAGCTGTCGGAGCGCGTACTCTTCCCCGCCACGCCGTCTCAACGCAATGGCATCGAGGATGCGCGATTCGCCTTTTTCCAGAACGAAGACGGCACGTACATTTACTACGCGACGTTCACAGCTTATGACGGCAGGGTCGTCATGCCCGAGCTCGTCGAGACTTCAGATTTCCTGCACTTTCGCTTCATCACCCTGAACGGGCCCGCGGCCCAAAACAAAGGCATGGCCATCTTCCCCAGGAAAATCAATGGATTCTATGCCATGCTCTCGCGCCAGGACAACGAGAATATCTACCTCATGTTCTCCGATAACGTCCATTTCTGGAATGAGAACAGGGTCCTGCTCAAACCTGCGTTCTCGTGGGAATTGGTCCAGATTGGAAACTGTGGATCTCCTATCGAAACCGATGCAGGCTGGCTGGTGCTCAGCCATGGCGTCGGCCCAATGCGAAAGTATTGCATTGGAGCGTTTCTGTTAGACAGGGACGATCCCAGCAAGGTGATCGGACGCCTTCGCGAGCCCTTGCTGCAGCCTAACGAGAACGAACGGGAAGGATACGTGCCGAACGTCGTTTATACTTGCGGCGCTGTCCTGCACCGGGGCGAGCTGATCATCCCGTATGGCCTGGCGGATTACGCCACCGGTTTCGCTACCGTCGCCCTTGATGAGGTTCTGGCTGCGATGCAATCCGATGACTGCTGATCATAAGAAAGTGGCGGTGCTGTCCCCGGTAGCCTGGAGGACACCTCCACGACAATACGGCGCCTGGGAGACTGTTGCCAGCAACATCGCCGAAGGATTGGTTGCCCGTGGCTGGGACGTTACCTTGTTCGCCACCGGAGATTCCGTGACCCGCGCACATCTGCATGCCGTAGTGGAACGGGGCTACGAAGAGGATTCCACTGTCGACCCCAAGGTGGCCGAATACCTTCACATTTCAGAAGCGTTCGAGCACGCTGCTGAGTTCGACTTGATCCATAGCCATTACGACTTCATGGCGCTGGCCTACACACGATTGGTGAAGACGCCGGTCCTGACGACCATTCACGGATTTTCGTCGTCCCGGATCATGCCCATGTATCTGAAGTACCGCGATGGATATTTCGTTTCCATCAGCGACTCCGATCGCGCGCCCGGTTTGAACTATCTGGCGACCGTGTACAACGGTATCGATCTCTCCCTATATCCGCTGCGAAAATCTCCCGGTGACGATCTCGTGTTTCTGGGGCGAATTCACCCGGATAAGGGCGTCCACTTAGCAATAGCGGTTGCCCGCGTGAGTGGGTTGCCATTGGTGATCGCCGGCATCATTCAAGATCAGAAATACTTCCGCGAGCAGGTGGAGCCCCACCTGGATGGGACGATACGCTACATCGGCCCCGTGGACGTGCCAGGCAAGAATGATCTGTTCGCACGGGCCCGCGCGGTTCTGCACTTGAACACCATTCCCGAACGGTTCGGCCTCGTGTTGGCGGAAGCCAATGCCGCTGGAGTGCCGGTGATCGCCATGGACCTCGGCTCCTGCCGCGAGGTGATCGAAGACGGACGCACCGGGTTTCTCGTCAACAACGTCCACGAAGCGGTGCGGGCCTTGCAAAAGATTCATGAAATCGATTCCGCCGCCTGCCGCGAACGCGTACAGAAACTCTTTTCTATCGAGACGATGGTGGCCGGCTACGAACAAGTCTACGAGACGATTTTCAAGGGATCATGACGAACGATCTAATCCGGCGATACAGTCACAACCCGATCCTCACCAAGCGAGACATCCCGTATCCGGTCGAAACAGTTCACAACGCAGCCGTAGTGAAGCATGGCGATGAATACATCATGCTGTTCCGTTCCCACCTGCGTACGGGGCGCTCCATCATTGGTCTCGCACGCAGTTCCGATGGATTCCAGTTCACCGCTGATCCCGAGCCCTTTCTGACTCCTGCCAAAACCGGTCCTTTTGCCGAGTATGAAGAGTTCGGGGTTGAAGACCCGCGGGTGACTCTGATCGAAGAAGATTTCGTCATCACCTACAGCGCCTATTCGCGAAATGGCGTGCGGATCGCCCTTGCGAAAACGAAGGACTTCAGTCACGTGGAACGAGTGTCGCTCATCACCGAAGCGGACTATCGGAACGTGGTGATCTTTCCTGAAAAGTTCGACGGGCTGTATGCCAGGCTGGACCGTCCGCATTCGGAGATCGCACCCTGGTCGATCTGGATTTCCTATTCTCCAGACCTGCGCTACTGGGGCGATTCCCAGCTCATCATGAAGCCAGTGCAGTATCATTGGGACGAAATGAAGATCGGTCCCGGCGCACCGCCGTTTAAGACCGATCGGGGATGGCTCTCCATTTATCACGGTGTCTTCCCCACGATGGACGGATGCATCTATCGTCTGGGGGTTGCCCTGCACGACTTGCAGAATCCGGCAAAGATCCTTGGCGTGGGCGACTCCTGGATCCTGCAGCCGAAGGATCCGTGGGAAGTAACCGGATATGTTCATAACGTGGTCTTCACCTGCGGTGCTGTTCCGGAGCCCGATGGAACGGTGAAGATTTATTGGGGCGGCGCAGATTCGGTCATGTGCGGAGGTGAAGCGAATATCTCGGATTTAGTGGATCTGTGCCTGGAACACGGCAGACCGGCGAAGTAGGGTACTGGGCATTCGCGTGCAACAGAACCTACATGCGACAGGACAAAGATTTGAAGAGTCTGGATGAGTTGATTGCCGGGCTCGGTGGCGCTGACTTCGGCGCGCAGAGCATGGGGCCATGCGGTTTGCTGCTGGAGCATCTCCAAGCCGCGCGCCGGGATCTGCTGGGTTCAATGCCCGGCGAGTACGGTTTGAGCCTGCGGCAGGCGAAGGAGTTCGTCGGTTGTATTCACGACAAGGGTGCCCGAACCAAGACACAGGAGGCGCTGGAAGCTCTAATGGCCTCCTAAACGAGCCGCAACCTCCGGTTGGATTCTTTCGGCTCGAACGATAAAGCGCTCGGGGGCCGAGCCAACAAAGTAAAACGGATAGCAGGTGACCAGGGTCAGGATCTCATGTCCGTTGGGATTTAAGACGGCGACGTTGGATGGGCTGACCACCTTGGTGGACAAAACTCGGTAATTATACTCGCCACGTAACGTGCTCAGCGTGATCATGTCACCGTGCCGGATATTTCGCAACGGCCTGAAGAACGTGTCGCGGTGGCCGGAGATTCCTACATTGCCGACTTGACCCGGCAATGCGGTTCCAACGATGTGCCCAGTCGCCCGCCTAAGTGCCCGCGCGCCGGTTCCCTCGACGATGATTGCCGAGACGCCAAGGCGAGCGATCTCAATGCGGCCGATCAGACCGTCTGGTCCGATAGCCGGCAACGATAAGGGCAAAGTGGATGCCTGGTGCTCGAGAACTTGTTTCTCGCGATGCTGGAACATCCAGGTGTTCGCCAGAACGAATCCGCAATAGCCCAGCATCAGGATTGCGCCGGCGAACAGTCCGCGCTGAGCCCACTGCAGGATCGGGCCCATCATCTTCCTTCTAACAACAACTCTCATGGGAAGCCTGAATCCGGCGATACTCCGGCTGCCACATCGCGTCTTCCACCTGTTGAACGATGTCCCCCAGTTCCACCGTGGCTAAGCCCTCTGCGACGGCTGCCTCCGCCACGGCCACCGCGACTGTAACGGTCACACTGCGTAAATCATCAATATGCGGAAGTAATGACGCACCAGGCAACCGGACGGCGACCAAGCTAGACAACGCATTTGCCGCAGCTGCCAGCATACCGACGCTGATCAAGCGGGCGCGGGATACAATCGCGCCGAGTCCCAGGCCAGGGTACAACATGGCGTTATTTGCCTGGCCGATGACATGGGTAATTCCCTTGTGAGTGACCGGCGTGAATGAGCTGCCGGTTGCGATCAACGCCCGCCCGTCGGTCCAGGCGATCAGATCGGCCGGCGTGGCTTCGACGAACGGCGACGGACTGGAAAGCGGGAAGATAATCGGCCGGTCCGTGTGGCGGGCCATCTCTCTAACCATCGACTCCGTGAATGCGCCCGCGGCTCCCGAGGTGCCGATCAGCATGGTGGGACGCACTTGGCGAATCACTTCGGCCAGGCCGATAACCTTCGGGTCGGCGCCCTCCCGCCTCCAGTTCTTCACCTCGGCCGCTGGGCGGGCATACGTTGCCTGGTAGTCCTGCAACCGGTCGCCCATATCGTTGGTGAGCAGCCCGTGCACGTCCACCAACCAAAACCGCCGGGTCGCGTCGGCGGCGGACAGACCTTCGCCGGACAAGCCGGCGTCGAGCATTACATCTCGAATCAGGTCGGCAATGCCGATGCCGGCCACGCCTGCGCCGAAGATGACGATGCGTTGATTCCGCAGCAGCGTTCCACAGATGCGCATCGCGGACACGGCGGCCGCCAGCGTGATCGCGCCGGTGCCCTGCAGATCGTCACTGAAGATGCGATGCTGGCCGCGATATTTCTCAAGGATGCGGCGAGCGTTGCAGGGCCCGAAATCTTCCCATTGAAGCAGGGCCATGGGAAACACCTTCACAGCCGCCTTGACGTAGGCCTCGATAAAAGCGTCGTAGCGTTCGCCGCGGACCCGCGCATGCCGATTCCCCGGATACATCGGGTCGTTGAGCAAGCTTTGCCGGTTGGTGCCGACGTCGAGCATCACCGGAATCACCCGCGTCGGGTCGATCCCGCCCGCTGCCGTATAGATCGCCAGTTTGCCGATGGAGATTTCGATTCCGCCGACGCCCCAATCGCCGATCCCGAAGATCTGCTCGGCATCCGTAGCCAGGATCAGGTCGATATCGTGGGGGCCGGCCCCGAGGTTCCCGAATGCTTCCTCGATCCCTTCGAGATCATTGATCGAAAGATATAGCCCCCTGGGACGCCGGCACTCGTGGTGATACTGTTCCATCGCCAGACCGACCGTGCGATCGTTGACGATTGGAATCATCTCGCGCAGGTGCTCCGAGAGCAGGCGAAAGAACAAGACTTCATTGCGATCGTGCAGCGCCGTCATATAGATGTTCTTGCTCAGAGCATCGGGCAAGCGCTGGTATTGGGCGTAGGCGCTCGCGACTTGAGCTTCCAGGGTGCTGATAACGGGCGGCAGCAGGCCGGTGAGGCCCAAGGCTTCCCGTTCTTCCGCCGTGAATGCCGTGCCTTTGTTCAGCAGCGGTGTGGTGAGGACCGCCATTCCGCGCGCCTTGGTCTCATAGCAGCCCGTCCCTTCCGGATTTCCTTTCCGTGCAGGAGGGACCAATAGCGGAACCACTCGCTGTCGCATGGCCGAACTACGTTGTCGCGACAGCATGTTCCAGCTCCTGTTGTTTCAACGGATGCGTATTCAACTCGACAGGGTTCGTGCCCTTGAGGATATCCCGCGCTCTAGCTGCTTCGTCAGCCGTGCCATTCACCAGGAGCAAAAATCGATCTGTCTTAAGTGCGATTTCGTAATTCAGAACGCTGTCCTTGGGTATGCCGATGCTGAATAAGCCGGCGCCAATGGCACTGGCTCCGCCCACTACGACGGCGCCTTCGAGCGCGCCGATGATCCAGGCCACTAAAGGTCCGGCGACGAGCACTGGTCCGAGGCCCGGAATGGCGAAGAACGCCGCGCCAACCAGCAACCCCCAAATCCAACCCCAGAATGCGCCGACTTTGCCCCAATGTTTCATGCGGTCACCCGCGTTGTAGAACCCCACAACGTGCTCTTCCGCGTGCGGGTTCTTGCCGACAATCGACAGTTTCTTCATGTCGAATCCGGACGCTTGAAGTTTCTTGACGCCTTGCTCGGCTCCCGAGTGGGCGTCGTAAACTGCTACGACGATTTCGTTATCAGACATCGCTTCTTCCCCTTCGAACAACTTGCTTCCCCCCCGCTGGCGCGCCAAGTAGATTGGGCGCGCCAGGATAAACCTTGCCTAAAGGACGCTGGTCCTAATCGATCGAATCGTCAAGGCGCCACCCAGCGCCAGCAATCCGAACAGGGCAATCAGCGGGAATGAGCTTGCCGTGGCCGGGAGTGTTGCATCCGGTGCCGCCACTGGCGTCGCCGTTGCTACTTGTACTTCCGCGGCCGGCGGCGGAGTAACCACCTGGGCGAGTTGCACCTGTTCTCCGCTGGGCTGCACCGCCATGATAGGCGCCTGTTGCAATTGCACTACCACCGGCTCGTTCACCGATTGGATGGGTGCGACAACTTCGACCGGGATGTCCGCTTCCGTAAAAAGCACGGGAGTGTTCTCGGTTTTAGCGAGTTCCATGGCTCTGGCTTTGGGATAAACGAATTCCTCACCCGAGTTTCTGCCGGGATAAAACCATGCCCGCAGAGCTTCCGGCTCGCCTGCTGGTCTTTCTCTGAAGGTCATCACTGTTTTGTCGGTCGCCTGGAGGCGATAATTCGGGATCGCCAGGATCGTGGCGTAAACGGTCAGCTCGTCCTGACTGAAGATCTGGACGATGTGGCGGTCGGATTTTGAATCCAGGATCTTGAATACATAGGTTCCGGCTGGCAACACACCCCAGCCCTTGAGGTGGACTCCTGGAATCTCCACCGGACCACTAAACGTCACCGTCGTTTTCTTGTTCCAATCGTCTGCTTTGGCGTTGGGCGAGAATGCCGCGCCCAAAAAGGCCATGCAAAACACGGCCGGTACTGCTTTAGAAAATGTCATAGTCTTCCTTTTGGCTGTTCTAAACTCTGTGCGAACCGCTTGGCATGTTTCACACGCTGTTATGGAAGCATTCGTGGGACCATAGCATCTCGCCCTCAAATAGAAGCCTTGGAACCATCTAGAAACGCCGCTGTGATGGACATCGACTCAGAAGCCTGACCGTGTAAGGTCAGATGACCTCATAAGGTCGCTAATTTGGTGGATGAAACGAACTTGCGGCCATTTGTCCCGCCAGTGTCCAAACGGTTTGTGGCGTGCCCTATGTCCGAAGCGAGGTTAACAGTATGCATCGTGTCTTGATTTTGACGGCGCTATTCGCGGGAGCCGCTTTGATTGCCCCGGGAACGATCATGGCGGAAGGTCACGATAAGCGGTATTACGATCGCGACGGCCACGATTATCATGTGTGGAACGACCACGAGGATCGTGCTTACCGCATTTATCTGGGGGAACAGCACCGCGAATATCGTGATTTTGGGAGGGTGAAAGTCGTCCAACGGCGAGAGTATTTTCGGTGGCGCCATGAGCACCCGGACAATATGCTCTTCAGGGTCGAAGTCAGGTAGCGTACTTCACTGAAACGGCGGCGGACTCTCGTGTACGGAAGGACGACCGCCGTTCGCTCGCCCGGTCTTCGATGTTCGCGCGAGCAGCGCGGCGGGCCCGCAGGATCCTGATCCGGATCGCGGTCGGGGTGACTCCTTGTTTCTTAGCGATCTCCACCGTCGTCAAGCCGTCCAGCTGCTGTTCAAATAGCATCCGATCCCTGGGGCGGCACAACATCAGAATCCTGGCCGCATCCAGGCAAGCGGAATCTAGCCCAGCGCCGCCGCAGACGTCGAGCAGAGGCAGGTACCGGCCTTGGACCCTAATTTCGCGGCGATGGTAGTTGATGGCGATGGTATTGATCCAGTTTAAGATCATTCCCTCGTCCCGGAGTTGATCAAGCTTCTGCCAGCCCCGCACCCACGCAGCCTGGGCCATATCCTCGGCGCCATCCACGGACGCGCCGCGAGACCGCAGCAAGCGGACGGTCCGGTTAAATCCCTGTTGATAAGCTTGCCCGTATCCTTCGTAGGTCATGATGGGCCGAGCCTCAATGCGATATCCGATAGCTCGATATGGGTCCCCACAGTCCGGTGGATTGTAATACCCAAATCCCAACCGCGACCACCACCACGACATTCAAGATCGTCTTGATGCTGGAAGCCATGGGGATGTAGCGATTGATCAGTCCCAGCACGATCCCGACAATGACCAAGGCGATAACTAAATTTACTAATGGCATGTTTTTATGCTCCTCGGTGACCACATTAGGCAATTCGTGATCCAAACCGTTAGGGCCAGAGAAAGCCGCGGTTTCCGAATCTCGATGCCGTGCTGATCGCCCACCGAGCGTCACGTGACCACATACGGTCGCTCAAGTTCGCGCTCCCTGCATTTCCGTGCTAACTTAGTTGTAGTCCGCCATTCTTGGCTTCCCGTTTGAGGGACACTCTGAAGTGTTCTCCAGGCCGCCGGCCACCTGGATCGACGGGGCAAAGGAGAAATTCGTTATGAGTTCCCCGGCCTCGAAGGCACAATCTTCCCGCTGGCTAGCTGAAAACGGTCCGAAAGAACTCGAGTTGCTGTTCCGGGCGATCGTATTCCATCCTTCCGCGCCCATCCTGCTCGCCGACAACGATCGCCAGTATCGCGACGCCAGCGTCGGTGCGGGAAAGCTGCTGGGTCTCCCGCGCGAAAAGATCATCGGCCGCACTCTGGATGATTTTGCCGAGGCCAGTTTCAAGCCGGTGATCCCGGAACGCTGGCACGCGTTTCTGGAGGAAGGTGAGCAGGAGGGAACGCTAAAGCTCGTGGGTGCGGACGGAGATCCGCGAGACGTCGAGTACACCGTCAAGGCGAACGTGTTGCCCGTACGTCACGTTTTGGTGCTGCGGGACAAGGATGCGGAGACCGACGCTGCCAAGAAGAGTGTACCGGCTTGGGTGCAGGACTATGCTCTCTTCTTAATGGACGCCGATGGGAACATAGTCGCCTGGTATGCAGGAGCGGAACGCATTTACGGCTACAAGAGCGATGAGGCCGCCGGTCAACACGTGGCATTCCTGTACGCCGGCGAAGACGCTCTTCGGGTCAGGCTGGATGAAGAATTGAAGCGGGCCGCTTCCGGAGGACACTTCGGAAACGAAGGCTGGCAAGTGAAAAAGGACGGTTCGCGATTCTGGGCCAATGTCATCACCATGGCTCTCAGCGACGCGAACGGAGATTTACAGGGCTTTGCCAGAGTGGTGCGCGATTTTAGCGACCGCCACGAGCGAGATGAAAAGTTGCGCCGCGGACGCGCGCGTCTCCGTCCGCTGCCCGCGGAATCGACCATCGCCGGCATCGTTTCCGGCGAGTTCGACCGTATTCCAGACGCGAACGACACGTTTCTCGAACTGGTCGGATACAGCCGCGAGGATTTGATAGCCGGCCGGCTACGCTGGCCGGATCTCACACCGCCGGAATACGTTGCTCTAGACGATCTTGCTCACGAAGAAGGGTTACGGTTCGGGGCTTGCACACCGTTCGAGAAGGAGTTGATTCGCAAGGACGGGACTCGCGTTCCGGTTCTGGTTGCCACGGCCGTACTGAAGCTTTCTCCGTTCCGGTGGATTACCTTCGTGCAGGACCTCCGCGAGCGCGACCGGATGGAGAATGTCGACGAGGAAGTCGTCGGGACCGCACACAACTTCGAGGAAATTATAGGAAGCAGCGCGGCCATGAAGCGAGTCCTAGGGCAGGTGGAAGTGGTTGCGCCGACCGATGCGACCGTGTTGATCCTGGGCGAAACCGGAACCGGAAAGGAACTAATCGCGCGCGCCATCCATAGAATGAGTCCGCGTAGGAATCTTCCTTTCATCACCCTGAATTGCGCTGCCATTCCGACCGGGCTACTCGAGAGCGAACTGTTTGGTTACGAGCGAGGAGCTTTCACCGGCGCACTGTCGCAAAAGATCGGCCGGTTTGAGTTGGCGCACCGGGGGACTCTGTTTCTGGATGAAGTGGGTGACATTCCCTTGGATCTCCAGCCCAAGCTGCTCCGGGCCCTGCAGGAGAAGGCATTCGAGCGATTGGGTGGAACCAAAACCATACCGATCGACGTCCGCCTGGTGGCGGCGACGAACCGGAATCTGACCCAGATGATGGGTGACAAGCTTTTTCGTAGCGACCTTTATTACCGGCTGAAAGTGTTCCCGATCCTTACGCCGCCGTTGCGGGATCATCCCGAGGACATACCCGTACTTGCACGGCACTTCACCAAGAAGTACGCCGCGAAAATGGATCGCACCATTGAAAAAATCCCGACGGACACGATGCGAGCTCTGGTCAGTTGGCCGTGGCCTGGGAATGTGCGGGAGCTCGAGAATTTCATTGAGAGATCCGTCATTCTTTCCCGGGGCCCCAACTTGCGCGCGCCGTTGGCTGAACTGCGGGACGCGGCGTTGGAATCTACAGGCGGGTCTACGCTCGAGGAAGTGGAGCGGGACTACATTTTGCGCGTCTTCCGGGAAACCAATGGAGTGATCAGCACGGCGGCGAGTCGTCTCGGGATGCCACGCACAACCCTGAACGCCATGATGAAGAAGCTGGGCATTTCACGCAGCGATCTGTGAACGTGCTCCGATCGCTACGCGCTAGATGTTGTAATCCAGGCGCCGAAGCCCATCCTTGTAGGCTTCTTTCGCGACGGTCGCTTGCTCCTGGGCTTCTAGTGCTTTGAAGCCTGCCTGTTCCCAGCGCTCCCACGCGACAATCGAGTGATCGGGGGTCGCGAGAGCTTCCTCCTCGCGTATCGCGGCGATCCATCGATCAACCGCTTCTTTATACGTATGCTGTCGGCGATCTAACTCCGCCGGGACGATGTCCGTTTGATGTCTAGTCATTGACACGATTTTTCCAACCTTTTTTAGCGATCTCGATATGCAACCCGCAGGTTCGGGGCCAGTCATAGTCGATCGCAGCCGGTGGGAGCGGCACTCCGCATGCTCTTAGACAGGTATGACCTTACGTGTTGTTTTGGCTCTTTCCGGTGCTCTGTTTCTGGGCAGTATCGGAGCATTTTTCGTTTTTGTTCCGTTGGTGTCGATCGCGAGTATGGTGTCGATCCTGGTAGGGCTAACAGTAATGTTCTGGCTTGGTGTACAAGTAGGAACCCGGGGGACGCTCGCGCCTGAAAGAGCCGAAAAGTAGACGCGGTATCTTGCGGCGCGTGCCCTACCTCCAGAGTGACAGGAAAGGGAAGAGCACCGATATGAGCTCTGATCAGATCGCAAAACAGTGGCGTGAGGACCTCACCGAAAAGCTGCGAGACCGTTACGGGCTTTCAGCGGAAGAGGCGGGAAAGAAAGCAGATATCTGGTTAAATTGGCTCCAAATGCAGCCGAGTCCTCAGCATCCGGCTCAAATGGCAGTAGAAGCCCAGGATAAACGCAGCCGTTCACGCTTGCGTGCGGCGCCCGTTTCTCCAAATCGGGATCACGGCGCGCCTCAAGTCCTTAAGCGCCAATCATCACGGGCTGCGGAAACCAAAGACCGCGCGCCATTCTGACCATACGCAGTCATCTGACCGCATTTGGTTACTTTTGAGGGCGATTCCTCGAAGTTTAAGGCCGAGATGCGGTACACAGCGAGTGCTTCCAGCATTTTCACGGAGTCGGCGCGGCGCGTGCCTTAGAGAAGAGGTCGCGACAAAGCGCGCGACGAAAGAGAACCCAGCATGTCCGGTCAATAAGTCGTAAAGAACAACTGAAAGCATACATTATGAAGAAAATTACAACAGTACTTCTACTCGCCTGCGGAGTTGTCTCGGCCCAGAGCCCAGCCCAGGAACGCAACGAGAATGCGGACCGGGCCGCTTCGGGACTCACGCCAATTTATCGCGTCACGGTGACGGAACGGACCGCGAAAGCGATCAGTTACCGGGATCGAAGCGGCGCAACCAAAATCGATTTTCGCGGTACATCGCTCATGCCCAATGCCAACGGTGGGGCCAAGGTTGAAGGTAAGAAGGGCTACATTGAAATCGAAGCGGAGTTCCGCAATCTTCCCGAAGCCACCCAATTCGGCGCCGAGTACCTCACTTACGTTTTGTGGGCGATCACTCCGGATGGGCGCACGTCCAATCTGGGCGAACTGCTTCGCAATGGCACCAGCAGCAAGCTGAATGTGACCACCGAACTACAGGCGTTCGGTTTGGTTGTGACGGCCGAGCCATATTTCGCCGTATCGCGTCCGAGCGATGTCATCGTCATGGAAAACGCGGTGCGCCCGGACACGCTCGGGAAGATCGAGCTGATTGACGCCAAGTACGAGCTGTTCCAGCGGGGTCAATACGAGCACCTCGCCAATGTGCTCGACTTGCGGGTGAATCGCAAGATGCCGCTGGAGCTCTACGAAGCTCGCAACGCGATCCAGATAGCGCGTTCGAGCGGCGCGGACCGTTTCGCAACCGAGACTTTTCAGAAGGCTGAAAGCAACCTGAAGCAGGCAGAGGCGTACCGCGCGCGCAATGCGGGATTGAAGCCGGTGACCATGACAGCACGGGAGGCCGTGCAGAACGCCGAAGACGCACGGGCGATCGCGGTGAAACGTCAGGACGACGAACTCCTCGCAACCGAGCGTCAAGCGGGCGCGGATCGGGAAGTTCGCGCCGAGAACGGACGGACCGCGGCGCAACTCGAAACGGACCGCGTTACGCGTGAAGCCGCGGACGCAAGGGTCAGCGCTCAGGCCGAAGCAGACCGCGTAAGGCGGGACAATGACGCGCAAATCGTCGCTTCACAGACCGAAGCTGACCGCTTAAAGAGAGACAACGACGCCAGAATGGCGGCAACCCGGGATGAAGCGGATCGCTTGAAGCGGGACAACGACGCTAGCATGGCAGCCGCACAAACGGAAGCTGATCGTCTGAGACGGGCCAACGACGCCACCATGGCGGATGCGCGGACAGAAGCAGATCGTTTGAAACAAGAAAATGACGCCCAAAGGGCGAATGCGCAATCCGAACTGGATCGTGTAGGCAGCGAGAAGAAACAGTTGGAGACGGAGAAGACCGATCTGCGCGCTCAGCTATTGTTGCAGTTCAACGCAATTCTGCAGACGCGTGACACGGCTCGCGGCTTGATCGTGAACATGTCGGATGTACTCTTCGATACAGCCAAATTCTCGTTACGCCCTGAAGCTCGAGAGAAACTGGCCAGGGTGGCCGGTATCGTCTCGGGGCACCCGGGACTGCGGCTGGATGTGGAAGGTCATACCGACAATGTGGGCGGTGATGGCTACAATCAGGAACTCTCTGAGCAACGCGGCTCCGCAGTGCGCGATTACTTGACTCAGCAGGGGGGAATGCAACAGGATTCGGTAACCACCAGGGGCTTCGGAAAGACGCAGCCCATCGCTACGAATGACACTGCCGCAGGTAGGCAGCAGAATCGTCGCGTGGAACTCGTCATTTCCGGCGAGGTAATTGGCACGGAGATCGGCACGCCGATCGCAGCCAGATAATCGGAGGCTGAAAGTGCTTCAGTGGGCCGCAACTCGGCCCCTGGAGCGCTTTCAAATAAGAGAAGGATGGGACATGTCTACTTCAGTTGAATTATGGGCGCCGGCAGAAGTGAAGCCGCTCGACGAAGCGGTGTGGCAAGCATGAGTAGTTAAGGGCCGTGCACAAGAGGAGCGGAGCAGAGCCGCTTGTCTGAAAGCTGTGAAGTGGGTCTTGGTTCCGGGGCTGATCGCCGCAGCCGGGCTGTGGGTCTATTTCGCTCGATAGTGAATAGCAAAGCTAACTAATATCAATATTCGACCCTTATACGACCGGGCTAGGCTGTCGCGTTCGGCAGGGACCACTAGAAGCCTCGGCAGTTGGTCCTGGGGCAGCTCGAATTCGATGTCATCGAACAGGACGCCCGGCGCAACCACGGAAACCGGCGCCATGTACCCGTTTGCTCCCAGAGTAGCCAGCGGCGCGGAATTGTTCACGAACTCGAACAGCGGCGTTTGAGCGCATCTCATCGACTGGCATTAGCCGGCTGTCCGGAACCCGGATCGACCAATGATTTAAGGGTTCTTGATTTGGACGCGCGGGTTGGATCAGGCCGAAATCCACATCGGCGGCCCGTATTCGGAACAACGGTTATTTGACAAATCTACATGATTGTAGCTAGCCGAAAGCCGAGATTTCCACAAAGGCCCACGGATTTCAACAAGACCTCCATAACAGCTTGAAACAGAAGGCCTTAAAAATCCGCGATTTCCGGGAAGGCTGGAAACTGCCCTTGGGCGCAGGGGGGCCGGGCGTTCAAATCGCCCCGTCCCGACCAATAGAAGCAATGAGATACGGACGATTTTCCTCGAGGCGTAATTCGAACCGTAGATAATTTGTAGACAAGACTTCCACACGAGTTCAACGCGAGGATCCCATACTAGCCGCTTGGTATATTGGTCAGAAATGGTAGCCGTTAGGCGGTGGATGGTCGACGAAAAAGAAGGGGGCGCCGCAAATCTCGGAGGAGGAGTCCGGCAGCCGTCTTGTCTAAACGGGGAATTAACCTCAGCATATTGTCGTCAACAAGAAAACCATACCTGAAGGCTGCGAGTTTTCCGGCTTGTGAGCCTGGTATGCCACAGGCGCGCACAACCAGTTGTAACAAGATCATTGAGGCCGAATCTAGAACTATAAGAAGGGCGTTCAATGCGGCTACTCCGTCTTAGGAAAAGCGACTTCGAGCAAATCCGGAAACTAGATACCTATACTGTCTCGAACGCGATTGAGCGGCTGAAGGCGAGGCCCCGCAATGAGGGTTCTGTTCCCGGGCCCGTGCTGCACTGTCAGTTCCCGCATTTCGAGCCCATGCTGGGCTACGCGGCTACGGGCCGCATACGATCTACGTCAGCGCCGGTCTCCGGCCGCGCCTATCACGAGAACATGCACTGGTGGCGATATGTTGCTTCGATTCCAGAGCCGCGGGTCATGGTAATCCAGGATGTCGACGAACAGCCGGGAGCCGCGGCGTTAGTCGGCGAGTTACACGCCGTCATCGGACGCGCATTGAAGTGCGTCGGATACGTTACGAACGGGGCGGTGCGCGACCTGCCGGGTGTGGAATCCGTCGGGTTTCATTTATTCGCCGGTAGCGTGGCGGTCTCTCACATGTACGCGCACGTCTCGGAGTACGGAAGACCCATCCAGATCGGCGGCTTGGAAATCCGTCCCGGGGACCTGATTCACGGAGATCGTCACGGCGTCCAGACCGTTCCGCTAACCATAGCCTCCCAGATCCCTGAGATGGCGTCCGAAATTCTGCGGGAGGAACGCGAGCTTAAGGAGTTTTGCCAATCCCCGCGATTTTCGCTGCAAGGCTTGGACGAGAAACTGCAGAAGCTCCCCGGAGACGGGTTTGAGATGCCTTTGGGAGCCTTAGGTGCCAGGTCTGACGCCGGGATCGAGCACTATGTTTTCAGGAATTCACAGCCCGCGATGCTACGGTTTTGGGGTTGCTGCCGCGGCGCTTCTCACAGGGTCCTTGGTATGTTGCGGCGGCCAGAGCAGCGCCAAGATGAAAGAAACTTCGAGCGCGCCTCAAGCTCGAGAGGTTGGCGTCGTAAGGGTCGGCAGAAAGACTTTGCAGCGGACCCTGGTGGTGTCTTCGGAACTGGTCCCATTCCAACAAATTGACGTGTAAGCAAAAGAGTCCGGGTTCGTACGGCAACTCAACGTCGACTACGGCACTCATGTAAAAGCAGGGCAGGTGATGGCGGTCCTGGAGATCCCCGAACTCCAAATGCAGGTGGATGAGGACGAAGCTGAAATCAAAGATGCCATGGGCCAGGCGGATCGCGCGCGGAAGGAGCTTGACCGAGTGGAAGCTCAGCACAAAGTGGCCCATCTGCAATTTACGCGATTGGACCAGGTGGCGAAATCGCGGCCCGGGCTGGTCGCTCAGCAAGATGTGGATGATTGGCAGGGCCGGGACCTTGCCGCAGAAGCGCAGGTTGAGTCCGCCCGCGCCTCCGTCGAGTCAGCGCAGAGCTACCTCGCGCGTACCCAGGCGAAACGGCGCCTTGACCAGGTGCTGTTCGATTACTCAACGATCCCAGCTCCGTTTAAGGGTGTCGTAACACAGAGGTACGCGAACCTCGGCACATTGATGCAGGCTGGTACGAACTCCCCGCAAGCGTTGCCTCTGGTTCAGCTTTCCGAAGACGATCTCTTCCGGCTCGTGATTCCGGTGGCGGAATCGTATGTTCGTTTTGTGCGGATCGGAGATCCAGTGAGCGTGAGAGTCCCTTCCCTCAATAGAACCTTTCCCGGCAAAGTGGCTCGTTTCTCGGTGGATGTAACACAGGATACGCGTACGATGCATACCGAAGTAGATGTTCCGAATCCCAACGGAGTGCTTCTTCCCGGAGTCTACGCCGAAGCCACCTTAATGCTTGACCGGCAGAATAATGTACTGGCGGTGCCGCAGGAAGCGGTAAACATTTTGGGCGATCAGAGATCGGTCTGGGTAGTCGATCCATCGAATAAAGTCGAAGAGCGAAAGGTGAGCACGGGGATCGAGACGCCGAACGATGTGGAGGTGCTTTCCGGATTACACGACGGCGAGTTGGTCACGGTGGGGGATCGAAGCAGCCTCACGGCGGGAGAAGTGGTAAGGCCGAAAGAGATCACACCAATCCAAGGTTCATCTGAACCAGGTCAATCCCAACAGGAGCAGTGACCAATGCCGGGGTTCGCCATTCGTCACCCGTATTTCATCCTCGTCGTCTGTCTGGTGTTGGTGCTGATCGGCGCTACCAGCCTGGTGCGCATGCCCGTCGATCTTTTCCCCATCATCAATTTTCCGGAGGCAGTAGTGGCTACCTTCTACAGCGGGATGCCACCCGAAGATATTGAAACCGATATCACCAACCCGTTGGAGCGGTTCTTTACCCTGGCCAGCGGTGTCGATCACATGGAGTCGCGCTCGCTACCGGGTGTCAGCATCATCAAGGTGTTCTTTCAGCCCGGCACCAACGCCGATGCTGATGTGACCGAACTTTCGAACCTCTCCCTGGCGGACTTAAAGCGCCTCCCGCCGGGAACCCTTCCTCCGGTGGTGCTCAAATTCGATGCGTCCAGTCTGCCGGTTTGCCTGGTTACGCTGAAAGGCCAAGGGCTGAGCCAGACGCAACTCCACGATGTCGGCCAGTTTGCCATTCGCGATCAGATCGCGGTGGTGAAAGGAGCCGAGATTCCACCGCCGTTCGGCGGAAAGTACCGCCAGGTGATGGTGTACGTCGATCCCTACAAGCTTCTTTCGCGCGAGTTAAGTGTGATGGACGTGGTGGACGCCGTCAACAAAAATAATCTGATTCTGCCCGCCGGCGACGTAAAGATTGGCCCCTACGACTACTACGTTTACTCCAACGCCTTGGTTGAGAAAGTCGACGAGACTCAACCGAGTTCCCATCAAAACCGTCGGCCAGCGTTGGGTTTCGGTCGGTGACGTGGGCGAAGCCAAGGATGCGAACCAGATCCAGTACAATCTGGTGCGCGTCAACGGACAGCGTTCGGTGTATCTCCCGATCATGAAACAAGGCGGCGACACCAACACCATTCAAGTGGTGGACGGTATCCGCTCCATGATCGGTCATCTCACCGGAATTCCCAAGAGTCTGGAAGCCACCGTCGTTTTCGACCAGTCAGCCTATGTAAAGGAGGCTATCCGGACGCTGCTTCACGAAGGCTTAATTGGCCTGGCCCTCACCAGTCTGATGATTCTGCTCTTTCTCGCGAGCCTTCGCGCCACCCTTGCGGTTTTCTTGTCCATTCCACTCTCCGCATTGACTACTTTCGTCGTCCTGTATTTCTTTGGGAGCACAGTGAATACGATGATCTTGGGCGGACTAGCGCTGGCCTTCTCGCGGATCATCGACAATTCGGTCATTTCGCTCGAAAACATCTATAGGCATCTGGAAGAGGGCGAATCGCCCGAACGGGCCGCTGAAGAAGGTGGCGCTGAGGTCAGCTTGGCGGTGCTGGCGGCGACGCTCACCACGGTCGTGGTGTTCTTTCCGGTCACTTTTTTATATGGAGTTAGCAAGTTTCTCTTCACCGCGTTAGCACTGGCAGTGATCATCTCTTTATTCGCGTCCTATTTCGTCGCGATGACCGTCATTCCTCTGTTTTGCGCCCGGTATCTCCGAGGGGTTCACCGGGCGGATGAGGGCGGCGGCGAGGAAGGCCCGGAGAAGCCCAGGAAAACTTCCATCGGCGCCCGGTTTAATGCTGCGTTTAATCGTTCCTTCAAAGGCCTCCTTGACTTCTACGAGCGTACGGCACGTCGCGCCGTAAAGCGACCTGTTCTCACGGTAGTAGTTCTGATGATCGCGTTTGCTGCGAGCCTCGCCATCTATCCGGTCCTCGGCGTCGCGTTCTTTCCTCGAACCGATGCGGGTCAGTTTACTATCAACTTGAAAGTTCCCACGGGCACTCGTATCGAAGTCACTGAGCAATATGTCGCGAAAGTGGAGGATATCATCCGGAAGTTGGTGCCCGCCTCCGATTTTCACATGGTCGTCTCGAACATCGGCATCGTTCCGGACTTCTCCGCTCTTTACACGAGTAACTCGGGATCGTACACCGCCACCATTCAAGTGGCGCTTCAGCCTTCGCACAAGACGACCAGCTTCGAATATATGGACCGGGTCCGACGCGAGATCGCTCTTGAATATCCCGACTTGCGGACTTTCTTCAGTAGTGGATCCATGGTGGATAGCATTCTCAACATGGGCATGCCGTCGCCCATCGATCTTCAGTTCAGCGGCAGTGACCTAAATCAAGCCAATGAAGCGGCCAGAGAACTGGCGGCTCGAATCCGGGAGCTGCCCGGTGTAGGCGAAGCTTATATCCCGCAAGACCTGAATTATCCGGCGATAAGGCTCGACGTCGACCGGGTGCATGCTTCAGAACTCGGCTTGGACCCGGAAAACATTGTCCAGAATGTGATCACCGCGCTCAATTCCAACACGATGATCGCACCCAATTATTGGGTTGACCACAAGACCGGGAACGATTACTTCTTGACGGTTCAATACTATGAGAGTGGGCGCCCGGCTATTCATGACTTCGTCGATTTGAGTAACATTCCGCTCCGGGCTGCTAATCTTAAGCAGCCCACCACGCTCGATACAGTCGTGAATGTGAAGAAAGTCATCACGCCGACGGAGGTTGATCACTACCAGATCCAGCGGATGATAGACGTTTACGTTAGTCCCTCAGGTGAAGACCTCGGGAAAGTGACCAGCCGAATCCAGAAGTTGCTGAGCGCCACGAAATTGCCCGGCGAGGTTCACGTCGACATACGCGGCATGGTTCAAGCCATGCGCGAATCTTTTAAGAGTTTCGCGATCGGCCTGTCGCTCTCGGTCGTGTTGCTTTATCTGATTTTGGTGGCGCAGTTCAGCTCGTTCAAGGATCCCTTCCTGATCATGTTGGCCGTTCCAATGGGTTTCATCGGAGTCATGATTATTCTACCGGTCACCCACACGACGCTAAACGTCATGTCATTGATGGGGGTGCTTATGCTAGTGGGCATCGCTGCCTCCAACAGCATTCTGATTGTGGAGTTTGCACATCGACTGGAACAACAGGGTCAGTCGGTCGATGACGCTGTGATCACCTCTTGCCGCGTCCGCCTTCGGCCAATCCTTATGACCTCCCTCGCTACCATCATCGGCATGGTCCCGATGGCATTGAAGCTTGGGACGGGCAGTGAGCAATACGCGCCCCTCGCGCGTGTCATCATCGGCGGTCTGACGATTTCGGTAATTCTGACTGTGTACATAGTTCCTGCCGCGTACCTCATTGTCTACAGGGGGGACCGCCAGACCCGGCCGCGAAATCCCTAGCGGGCTTGAATCCGATTTGCTCGACGCCCGTTGGGACACCCATGCATTTATTACATCGGCCCCATAGTCCAGCCTCTGGGTGAAAGCTGACGAGTTTAGCGGTGTTTGGCCCTGAGTATGCACACCAAAAAGAGAGACGGGAAAGATTGTTTTCGGAGGAATAAAATGACGTTACAGAAATAAAGAAGGAGTTGAACATGAGAAACGTTACAAGGATCGCATTGGCACTTGTTCCAGTGGTCGCGTTGGGGTTGGCGTGGGCGCCAAGAATGAAAGCGGACGTCGGGAATCAACTTACGGCAGTCACCTTCAGTCAGCCAGTTGAAATACCCGGCCGAGTGCTTCCCGCGGGTACTTATCTATTTAAAGTGTTCGATTTCAACGAGCCCAATATCGTTGAAATCTTCAATCAGGATCAGAGCCAGATATTGGCAACCCTTTTGACCGTTCCGGACTATCGTCACAAGCCCACGGGTAAGACGGTGATTACCTTCAATGAAAGAGCGGCTGGCTCGCCCGAAGCGATTCAGGCGTGGTTCTATCCGGGCAGGGATTACGGACACGAATTCGTTTATCCGAGGACGCGAGCGAGGGAACTGGCAAAGATGACGAATAAACCTGTCCCCTCAATGCCCGACAACATAGTTTCTAACGCCACAATGCCTGCGAAATCCTCCAACGATTCGCAAGTGACTGCTCTGAGAAAGACGCGGGTAACGGCGATGAAGCCTTCTGGTGAAGAGGTGGAAGCCAACCAGGTCTTCATGCCGCCGCCGACGGCTCACTAGACCGAGTGAAACTTCCAGACTTCGGCGGTGTGCGGGCGCGGATTTCCAATGTAAGGTTGAAGCTGCGCCCGCTCCCACATGCTTCGAACACCCTGCTTGCGAGGGATCGTCATCATTGGAACCCCAGTTGTGAATGCTTGTTGTGGCCACCGGGCCGGCCCGTTGCGTGCGATCAATTGCACCGCGATCCGTGCTGGCGCTCGCGCTCTGTTATTCATACGGAATGGACGCTTACGCACGGTCCTCTACCCTTCTCTTTGATCAGTCAATCAGACATAGGAGTCGCGGAGGCGCCGATGCAACGCATCACCGAGGGCGAGTCAGGAATAGATTCTTAGGTCAGAGATTGTAAACAAGAATGCTTCAACATTCTGGCAGCTAACATCACGCCGCAGCAAGCAGGGCAACGATATTCTGGATAGCCTTGTCGGCCTTGTGATACGCGACC
>JBEKBK010000077.1:0-22622 GCA_050015435.1 Bryobacteraceae bacterium | reverse complement strand
AGACCAGCCATTTTTCACGGAACACCTCGCGACCTTCTTGTACATCGTGTCGATCGCGGTGAAGGATGCCACAAGAGTCACAGGCCACAATCTGCGAGGGATTTATTCCATACGCCTTCAACCGGCCATAGGTGGCGAAATTCGCTGCGCCCATGCCGATCATGGCGATTCGAATGGAACCGGCCTGCTTACCCACAATCTTCAGGGCCCAACAAGGAATCCTAAGAAGCCGACCAGCATGAGGAAATGAATGGAACGGGCCGACTGTCGTCCGCCAAGCATCTTCGCAAACCAAGGCATTCGATTCACAAGAGCCGGCGACATCGCCATGCCCGTCAGAATGGAAAGCGGCGCCATGAGAATCACCGTCGCAACGTAAGCCAGTTGCTGCAGCGCATTGTAGCCATAAAACCCATTTGGCTCCGGAGGCAAGGTAAAGGTTGCGTAGTGTGCGAAGGTTGCCCACGCCTCCACCAAGACGGTAGGCGAAGTGGGAACAAGGCGCAGCCACTGGTCCGTAGTACAGAGTCCAATGACAAAGACGATTCCAGTCAGCACAAAGCCATATACATTCAGAAAGTGCCAGGAACGTGCCATACCGATCGTATGTTTGTAGCCGGGCAGGCCGATGAGCGGAGAGATATAACGAGCATCGTCCTTGGCCGTCCAGCGCTGGCCGGTCGGCACCTTGAGCGGAGTAAAGCGCATCCATTCTGTGCCGGGCGTGCAGTGATCGTTCCAATACAAGCGCGGATGATCCATTAGGATCGAGAAACCGCTTCGGATCAACAGGGTTAGAAAAAGGAAATTGAAGAAATGGGTCCACCGAATCCAACCGGGAAAGCCGTGCGGCCCGCGGTTTTGTCCCTGGCCCAAGGCTGGACCGATCGGGATATCGGGAAGCCCCGAAATCGTCCGCTGTATCCATGCGGCTGCGAAAACCGCTATGGCGAGGAAGGCGAATCCGTATATGAATCGCCGATCAATCCAGATACGGAAGCGGCGATCTTCCGGGTAGTGGACCTTGCGATGCGCAGAGTCGAACTCAACCATGAGCCACCTTAGCCCTGCACCTCCAGGATAAGCGAGTCCCCGCACGCGGTGTTAGACGGCGTCCTTACATCACTGTTGCGAAGGGTGTTGCAAAACAGCCGTTTCACGAACCAGGCGGTTGGACAAGTTTGGTTCCGGGAGGACCTTTGGTAATTGTTCAATTGTTGCCCGAAGCACAGCGCACAGCCGTTTCACGAACCAGGCGGTTGGACAAGTTTGGTTCCGGGAGGACCTTTGGTAATTGTTCAATTGTTGCCCGAAGCACAGCGCATCCGGAAAGCATCCACCTTGCCGACTGCCACCCAATTGAGGGATGATAAACCGTTCCGGCTCAAGCCCCCATTTTGGGTTCAAAATGGAAGCGATGGCTTCCGTCAAACCGAATATCCCCAGTCTTCTCAAGGCTACGCCTCTGTTTTCTGCCCTCTCCGACGCGGAAATTGAGTTCTTGTCTGCCCGTACCAGAGTGCGCGCTTATTCTTCCGGAGAGCTGCTCTTTTCCGAAGGCGAGCCCTGCGCTGGACTGTACCTGATCGCCTCGGGGAGAGTTCGCATCTATAAGGCATCACCAGGCGGGCGGGAACACGTGTTGGCCGTCGAAGGACCTGGCAGTTCCATCGCCGAACTACCGGTATTTGATGGCGGGAACTATCCTGCTTCGGCGGCGGCTTTGGAGTCTACGGATCTTCTATTTATTTCTCGAAAGGACTTCCGGACGGTTTGCCTGGAGCATCCAGAGGTTGCGCTGAAGGTGCTTCAGGTGGTCGGCACTCGCCTTCGAAGGCTGGTTGGGATCATTGAGGAGCTATCTTTCACCACCGTGCGCCATCGGCTGATTTCGTGGTTGCTGCGTCAATCCAAAGTGGAAGGGCAGGCACTGGATCGCGGGTCCGTTATCTTAATGGGCGAAACTCATCAGGAAGTTGCGTCGCAAATCGGCACCGTCCGGGAACTGGTTTCCCGCAACTTAGCGAGGCTGCAGGCTCAAGGCTTTATCAGCATTAACGGCCACGAAATTACCATTTTGAACCGGGCAGGACTCGAGGCGGAGCTTAGCTCGGTCGTGTAGTCTCCTCGCGTGGTGACTTAAGTCACTGCGAATTCGACTTGCCTCATTTAATCTCATGTCAGAGGCAAATCTGATGACATTCGACAAGAGGCAGACAGTCCGGGAGATCGCGATCACGCATCCCGCAACCGTACGCGTATTCGAGAACCTTGGAATCGACTATTGCTGCGGCGGAAAGCGCCCGCTGGAGGAAGCATGCGAGAAAGCCAACGTCAAGATCGAGACGCTGATGCTACAGCTTGGCGTGTTAGAGGGCAGCAGCGTTTCTCCTGAGGAACACGCGCAAGAACGAGGGTGGGCCGGCGCGCCCTTGTCCGATCTCACCACCCATATCATCAACCGCCACCATCACTATGTTCGCCAGGAGGCTCCGCGAGTGGAAGTGCTGCTTCAGAAAGTCGTGAGTCGCCACAGCGAGGCGCACCCCGAACTCCGGGCGATCCAGGAAACATTCATAGCGCTATCGCAGGAGTTGTTTGCGCACATGATGAAAGAAGAGCGGGTTCTGTTCCCGTTCCTTGAACAGATGGAAGTTGCGAAACGAACCGGGGGGCCCGGCCCCGCTGGATGTTTTGCTTCGGTCGAGTTTCCGATCGCCCGAATGCTGGCGGACCATGATGATGCCGGCGCGTTGACCTCCAAGATTCGAGAACTTTCTAGCAATTATCAGGTGCCGGATGGGGGCTGTCCCACCTACCACGGCCTTTATCACGCCCTGGAAGAATTCGAGCGCGATCTCCACCATCATGTCCACTTAGAGAACAACATTTTGTTCCCACGCGCAGTGGAAATGGAACGATCGCTTCTAGAGACAGCTCATCGGACACCACAGGCCCACTAACCAGAAGCGAGGCAGCCATGACCCGAGAGAAGGCGATCCAATGCCAAGCAGGCGTCGGCTCGCAGCGCCTGCGCCGCCGACCTGCGGACCGTTCGCAGCAGCTGCGCCAGTGGGTCCAATTCGCCTTCGTCGCCCTGAATGTCTGGATCGGCGCCCGTTTCTATTTATGGCTGAGGCAGTACGAAAATGGCGGACCGTTGGTCTATGATCGTCCGCCCGGCGTGGAAGGCTGGCTTCCCATTGCGGGGTTACTGAATCTCAAAGCGTTCCTGGCGAGCGGGCGGGTCCCGTTGATTCACCCGGCTGCCATGGTTCTCCTGATCGCGTTTTGTGTCATGTCCCTGGTATTCCGGCGCTCGTTCTGCAGTTGGCTCTGCCCGGTTGGAACCGTTTCAGAGCAGCTCTGGAAACTCGGTCGGCGCCTCTTCCAACGGAACTGGACGCTGCCTCGATGGCTTGATCTCTCGCTGCGATCCCTAAAGTACCTGCTGCTCGGTTTCTTCTTGTTCGCCGCGGTCACGATGTCCGTGGAATCGATTGAGTCTTTCATGCGTTCCCCGTATGGCGTGCTGGCGGACGTGAAGATGCTGGATTTGTTCCGTTATATGAGTGTCACCAGCGCCTTCGTACTCGGCGTTTTGATCCTGTCTTCGATCGTCGTGAAGAACTTCTGGTGCCGGTACGCGTGCCCGTACGGAGCGCTGACGGGGCTTCTCGCCCTTGCCAGTCCGCTCCGGATCCGTCGTCAGATGGATCAATGCATCGATTGCGGGAAATGCGCGCGGGCGTGCCCGTCCCAGCTTCCCGTGGACCGGCTGGTGCAAATCCGCTCGGCGGAGTGCCTGGGCTGCATGGAATGCGTAGCAGCTTGCCCAATTGAAGGGGCGCTTGACTTACGCGCCTTCTCCCACAAACGCATCCCGGCGGGATGGGTTGCCATAGGCGCAGCCGCGGTATTCATCGTTGCGGTTGCAGTCGCGAAAACGACGGGGCATTGGCAGACCACAATTCCCAGCCAGGTTTACTCCCAGTGGATCCCATTCGCGCGTGAACTCTCGCACTGATGTCCCTCACTTAGACGCATCGAGACTCCGCAATACCGTATCCGGATCGCTCATCTCCGCGAGCGGCATTACCTGATACTGGGCGAAGTTGTACACGGGCGCAGCGGCGAGTAACATGTCGAGTTCCTCATTGGATTTGACATTGTAGATCCAGGCACCGCCATGGCTGCCAACAATGTGGTAGCGGCACTCAAGCTTACCGTCCCCCTGGAGTTTCTTTCCATAGTTGGGTTGTGCCATAACCGCCCTGATCACTTCCGCTGAGAGCTGTGACACATCCAGGTGCCAGATCACTAAAAATTTCATAGGACTCTCCTCGTGAACAGTGTACTCGCCTACGTCTTTTCTCAGCGAGTGTTGCCTCAGCGGTACAGTTGGAGCACGACTAAGCAAACCGTCAATTGACGGCGGCGACCGTTTCATTCGCGGTTTGCTTTGCGGCGTGGGGCCTGATTAGCGCATTTGCGACGCACTTCGGTGATATTTATCACTTGAATGCGAGCCAGACGGCCCTATTGGTGGCTGTCTCTGTGTTGCAGGGATCGTCGCCGGTCACAAGGAAGTCGTCCTTCCTGGGGCGATCATCTCCGGAGTGCTCTTTGTGGGGTACGGCGACCTTTACATTTTGTTGTGCGATTGGAACGGCATACGCGGAATTAGATTTTCCTTGGGAGTTAGAATGGGCTTATATGAGACGCGAGCCAGTATCTACGTCAGCGGCGATCCTCGTGCTTGCATCCGTTTCACAGGCATTTCAAGGTTCGCCGCAGCCCAGCCTGCCCTATACCGCCGTTCACGATCCGCAATTTATCTCCGCCACGGAAGCGACCTTTATGCATCCCGGCGACCGCCTCATCGGTATCGTGTCCGGCAACGTGGCCAAGGCCTATCCGGCCGGAATTCTTTCTCAGCACGGCTTGGTTGAGGATCGTTTATCCTCGGGACCGGTCGGCGTCACCTGGTGATCGTATTGCAACACGGCCCTCGTGTTCAGGGCCGAGATTAAGGGCCGCGAGTTGAAGTTTGATAACGCGGGCGTCGTCGGCGGTAACGAAGTGTTCAAAGATCGCGAAACGGGCACGCGCTGGCAGCAATCGAGTCTGGAAGCGATTTCAGGCCCGCTTCAGGGCGAGCATTTGGAACTGCTCCCTTTCATGTTGACAAGCTGGGGCGAATGGAGGCGTCTGCATCCCACGACGCTTGTCCTGAAGCCTCTCCCGGGTTACGCCGATCGTATCGCCCTCAAGAACGAGGAGATCCGACAAGGTCTGTCGGGCGAAGGCGAAGCTCCCGACGGTGTCCTCCGCCGCGACGATCGTCTCAAGCCGCGCACCATGATCCTTGGCCTCGATGTGGAGAAGGCCAATCGAGCGTATCCTCTCGCTGTGCTGCGCAAATCGCAAGTGATTAACGATACCCTGGGCGGCCAGCCGATCTTGGTCATACATCAACCTGGTTCCGACACCACTACCGCATTCCGCGCGCGGTTGAGCGGAAAGGCCCTGACTTTCTCTGCCGCGAACCCAGAGGCTTCGGAATTGACTGACGCGCAAACCCATTCCCGGTGGACCGCCTACGGACACTGCATCTCCGGGAAGCTCAAGGGCTCAGATCTCGAGCCGCTGATTCTCGAACCCGAGTATTGGTTCGCGTGGTCAGAGTTTCATCCGGACACCAGCATCTACAATGCTCACTAAGCCGGCACAGTCAGCGTCGCACCCTTCGGCGCGAAAATCATGACGAGTAATTTCGCGGGCTCGGTGGCACTCGCGTTCTTGGAAACTTCATGGGTACTCCCCGGAAACTCGTAGAACATCTGTCCGGCCTTATAGGTTGTCTCCGGTTGCCCCGTAATCTTGGCGATCACCGTTCCTTCCAACACGTAAGCCAGAACGAACCCGGCATGCCGATGCGGTGCACCGACGCGGCCTGGAGCGTAATCGACATAGCTGACCGTAACCTCCCAATTCTCCATGTTGACGTTGGGCAGGTCGTGCTTAAACACGGGTCCGTTCCCGGCTGGCGATGGTGTTTGCCCGGAGGCGGCGGCTTGCAACCACAGAGCCAAAGCCCCAGTTACAGCTTCTCGACGATTGGTCATAGCGAAACCATCGTACCGCTTTCGTTTCGCCGATTTGAGCTCACCAAAGCCCAACGATGAGCAGGGCTGCGTAGAGCACAGAGAGAGCCAGCGCTCGCCGGCCGACGCGCGTCAGGGAGACTTGGATCTCGGCAGGATCGCTCTGACGGCGGAGGTCATACGAGTAGCCGGCCACGATGACAAGCAGCGCCACGGCGATCCAGCCGTGTCTCGTGATGACGGCGGCAATTGCAGCGCAAGCGAGGAACCCCACTGCGCCAAGGGCCGCGCGCCGGAATCCCCGATCCGCGAGAGTGTTTTTACGCGCGGCAATGCGGGCGTCCAGACGCGCATGTACGACCAGAATGCCAGTGGCCGCCTGCATGGCCAGCAATGGCCAGAGCCACCAACACCACGGCATGATGGAGCCGGTTGCTGACAGGCAGGTCGCAAGTGCCGTGGATGTGAGTCCCGCGGCACTCACAATCTGAAAGACGGTCGAACGTTGCCGGTTCCTGACGTTGATCACCACCGCCACGACCGAGAAAGCCAAAACGCCAACTCCGAGAACCGCAATCGCTGTAGGCGGCCAGGCAGATAGCAGCGCGACACCACACAGAACCAGGATGACGATCCAGACGCCCAGCCACTTCGCTGCAACCGCGGTTTCCGGATGCTTCTGCTTCCAGATGAAACTCTGCCGTGCCAGAACGACCATTGGATCCTTCGCTGATAGGGCGGCGACCGCCGCTACTAAAGTCACAACCTCAGTCCAATGCCATTGCCGGGCGAGGATCGCAGCGCAGAACATTGGCGTCAGCAGCATCGCGGTCGCGCCGTGCTCGCGCGGGAGGAACATGGCCTTCTGCTGAGGTTCCCTGATTGCGCTCGCGCTCATAAGGACTCTAGCGTTGAGGGACGCGCTAGGAGTGCGCGGGTATCGCCTCAAGCGGATTGGGATACAAGTCCGGATCGAATTTAGCGCCGTGCAGCCTGCGGAATTCCTTTTCCACCAGGATGTCCAACTGCCTTCCGGCGCTCAAGGACTGCTGGCCGTCGACGCCGACCTGATCGCCGGCGGTCCACTCCTTCGCCATGGCTGCCGGTAGGAGGATTCTCAAACGCTGATCGACGAACCGGACTTCGAGTCCAGAAACGTCAAGCGACGATTCGAGCCCATACCGCATTCGCTGGTCGACAGCCGGGCCGAACTCGACCGCGCTCTCTATGGCGCCGGCACTCGCAAAGCGGGATACTTCGCTCCGCGTGAGCCGCAGCCGAATCGAATTATCATGAATTCGCAGTTTCATTTTGTTTCCCGCAATTCCTCTGGTGTGACTTTAAGGCCAGGCGCCAGTCACTGTCAATAACTTTTTCACGATTTGGTTCGCAGGCGATTAGTACACAAGACAATATTCCAGTTCACCGCGCCACGGTGGCCTGTCGATCTGATCGAGAACTTTATTCTTTCGTCTAACTCATTTGGTGACTTTAGTCACTGCTCTTCCTCACGGCGCGCACTTATTCTGAACTCGGAGACAAACAGCATGAAATCGCGTGTGAAAAACCGGCGCCTGCTCGCTGTCTTTCTGTCGCTCCTAACGGTGACCGGACTGCACGCTCAGGAGCCTGCCGATTTCTACCGTAAGAATTGCTTCAGTTGTCACACCATCGGCGGAAAACGGCTGGCCGGCCCGGATTTGAAAGATGTCACGCAGCGAAAAGATCGTGCGTGGCTCGTCAAGTTCCTGCTGGATCCCAAGACGGTAATCAATGCAGGCGATCCGTACGCGACGCAGATCGTGAAGGATTCCAACGGATTCGTGATGCCCACGATCAAAGGCCTCGATCGGGAACGCGCCGAAGCCTTGCTGAATCTGATCGAAGGTGAATCGAAGATGGAGACCTCAAGCTTCGCCGGAAAGCAGGTGGCCGAACGGCCGTTCGCGACAGCGGACGTCGAACGCGGGAAGCAAATCGTACTCGGCGCGCGATCGCTCGCGAACGGTGGCACCGCGTGCATCTCGTGCCACACTCTGCGGGACCTGTCGTCGCTCGGGGGCGGGAGACTGGGTCCCGATCTCACCCGTACGTATGAGCGTATGGGTGGCCGCCGGAACCTGACTGCATGGCTATCGTCTCCGGCGACGCCCACGATGCAATCCATCTACAAGAGCCACACTCTGAAACAGGACGAAATCCTACCGTTAGTCGCATACCTGGAGTCCACCTCTAAACAGGGTGGTCAGGCGAGCCCCAGTGCGATGGTCCATTTCTTCCTGATTGGACTCGGTGGAAGCCTGGCTGGCTTGGTGATCCTCGACGGTTTCTGGAGAAAGCGATTCAACACCGTCCGTCGGGCACTCGTAAACGGACCACGCTCCAAAGGCAAGAGGAGTCAAGCATGAAGCTGAACGGAGTTTTGCCGTGGATCAAGGACGAGAAGGACCCCGCGCTGCGCGATTGGGAGCAGTTCTATCGAAACCGCTGGCAGCATGACAAAGTCGTCCGAAGCACGCATGGCGTCAACTGTACGGGTGGCTGTACGTGGCAAATCTACGTCAAAGACGGCATCGTGACCTGGGAGATGCAAGGCTTGGACTATCCGAGTCTGGAGGCTGGACTCCCGCCGTACGAACCCCGCGGATGCCAGAGAGGCATCTCTTACTCCTGGTACTTGTACAGTCCGCTGCGTGTGAAATATCCATACGTGCGCGGCGCGCTGCTTGACCTGTGGAAGGAAGCCCGGCAGACCCACGACGATCCGGTAGAAGCCTGGAAGTCGCTGATCGAGAATCCGCAAGCGCGCGAACGATTTCATCGCGCCCGCGGCAAGGGCGGCTTTCGCCGGATCGATTGGGACAGCATCGTCGAGTTAATCGCAGCGGCGAACGTTTATACGATCCAAAAGTACGGTCCCGACCGCATCGCCGGCTTTTCGCCCATTCCCGCGATGTCGATGATCAGCTACGCTGGCGGCGCTCGCATGCTGCAGTTGATGGGCGGCGTCTCGCTTTCTTTCTACGACTGGTATTGCGACCTTCCGCCCGCCTCGCCGGAAACCTGGGGAGAACAGACGGATGTCGCCGAGTCGGCTGACTGGTATAACGCGAAGCTGCTGGCCGTGGTCGGGTCGAATATCAGCATGACCCGCACGCCGGATTGCCACTTCGCCGCGGAAGCTCGTCACAACGGCTCCAAAATGTGGGTCTTCTCTCCGGACTTTAGCCAGGTTTCCAAGTACGCGGATGAATGGCTCGCCATTAACGCGGGCCAGGATGGCGCTTGGTGGATGGCCGTGAATCACGTCCTGCTCAAGGAATTTCATCACGAGCAGCAGACGCCGTCCTTCCTCGATTACACCAAGAAGTACACGGATGCGCCGTACCTGGTCGAGATCAAAGAAACTGCCGGAAGCTGGAAAGCCGGACAGATGCTCCGCGCGAATCGCCTCACGGGCTACACAGACGTCGAAAACGGCGACTGGAAGTTCCTGATGTGGGATGCGGATGACGCTCGGCCGAAGATGCCGATGGGCAGTTCCGGATTCCGTTGGGGAAAGCAAAAGGGCCAGTGGAATCTGATTATGCGCGATCCGGTGGACAGAAGCGACATTCACCCCGCGCTTACCTTTCTTGAGAATCACGATGCGGTGGTCGAGGTAGAGCTTGATAATTTCGCGGAAGGCAAGACCCTGGCCCGCGGCGTCCCCATAAAGAAGATCCGGACCGCGAACGGCGAGACTGTGACGGTGGCGACCGTGTATGACCTGCTGATGGCGCAGTACGGAGTGCCCCGGGGGCTGGCCGGCGAATATCCGGAAGACTACAACGACGAAGCAGCACCCTATACGCCGGCCTGGTCCGAGAAATACACGGGAATCGCGCGTGACGTCTTGATCCGGTTCGCTCGCGAGTGGGGGAATACGGCTCGCCTCACGGGCGGAAAATGCACCATCATAATCGGCGCGGGAGTGAATCACTGGTATCACAACAACCTGATGTATCGCGCCAGCATTCACGCCCTGCTGTTCTGTGGCTGCGTTGGCGTCAACGGCGGCGGCCTGGCGCACTACGTGGGACAGGAAAAACTGGCTCCGATGGAACCATGGTCCGCGATCGCGTTCGGCAAGGACTGGTATCCGCCCTCGCGCCTGCAGAACTCGCCGAGTTGGCACTACATGCACACCGACCAATGGCGGTATGAACGGGAGTTCACCGACTACCATACGGTTCCGAAAGGCGCGGAGTGGGCAAAGGGCCACACTGCCGACATTCAAGTGCAGGCGGTGCGCAACGGCTGGCTGCCGTTTTATCCGCAGTTCGATCGCAGCTCGATTCAACTGGTCAATGACGCCAAGGCAGCCGGCGCCAAGACCGACGAAGACGTGATCCGTTACACCGTAGATCAATTGAAGACCCGAAAGTTGAAGTTTGCCGTGGAGGACCCGGATGCTCCGGAGAATTGGCCCCGCATGTGGTTCATCTGGCGCGGGAATGCTCTTCTCGCCAGCGCGAAGGGGCACGAGTTCTTCCTGAAGCATTACCTGGGGACGCACACCAACGCGATCGCCGAAGAAGTGGCCGAAGGCTCGGTGCATGAAGTTGTCTGGCGCGAGAAGGCCCCCCTGGGCAAAATGGACCTGGTCGTCGATCTGAACTTCCGCATGGATTCCTCGGCGCTCTATTCCGATATCGTGCTTCCGGCGGCCACCTGGTACGAAAAATCGGACCTGAATACCACCGACATGCACAGCTTCATCCATCCGCTTTCGGCGGCGGTTCCTCCGTGTTGGGAATCGAAGAGCGACTGGCAGATCTTCCGCGTCATCGCCAAGAAATTCTCCGAACTTGCTGCGGCGCATTTCCCGGAGCCAGTACAGGATTTGGTGGCGACGCCGTTAGCCCACGATTCGCCCGCGGAAATCTCCCAGCCTCAGATTCGCAACTGGATCGATGGCGAGGTGGAGGCGATTCCCGGTAAGACCATGCCGGGCTTCAAGGTGGTCCCACGCGATTACAAAAACCTGTACAACCAGTTCATATCCTTCGGTCCTGGTGTCCGCGCCAACGGGCTCGGGGTGCATGGAACGCACTACAACGTCGAAGACGTTTACGACGATTCTCTTCGGAACTCCCCGGTCGTCACCTGGGACGGCAAGCAGTATCCGTCGCTTCATCAAGACGAGGAGGTTTGTAACACCATTCTGAAGTTCGCGAGCGTCACCAATGGGGAGCTGGCGTACCGATCGTATCGGGAGATGGAAGAGAAGACGGGCGTACCGCTAACTCACCTCGCGGAGAAAAACCGCGGAACACGAGCCGACTTCAAGGCGCTGCAAGCCCGTCCTCAAAGGTTCATCAACACACCGATCTGGTCCGGGTTGGTGGAAAATGGGCGCGCGTACGCGCCCTATACCTACAATTTGGAGAATCTGGTTCCCTGGCGGACGCTGACAGGCCGGCAGCATTTCTACCTGGATCATCCCGGCTACATCGAGTTCGGCGAGCATCTGCCGACCTATAAGCCCAAACCTCCGATCAAAGAATTCGGCGATCTGACATTTAGCAAAGAAGTCGGGCCGACCCTGATGCTGAACTACATGACGCCTCACGGGAAATGGGGAATTCATTCCACCTACAGCGACAACCAAAGGATGACCACGCTTTCGCGCGGAATCGAGCCGTTGTGGATCAACGACAAGGATTCCGCGGATCTGGGCCTGGTAGACAACGACTGGGTGGAGATCCATAACGACAACGGCGTGGTGGTTACCCGTGCGGCGGTGAGCGCCCGAATTCCCCGGGGAATCTGCTTCCAGTACCACGCTCCCGAGCGTACCTCGGCACCGAAGTCGTCGCTGCGGGGCAACCGGAGAGCCGGCGGGCACAACAGCCTGACGCGGATTCGCATGAAGCCCAATCTGATGGTGGGCGGATACGGCCAATTCTCGTATCACTTCAATTACTGGGGTCCGACGGGCGTGAATCGCGACACGCATGTGTTCGTACGCAAATTGCCTGTTCTGGTGTGGTGAGAGGAAAAAACATGGACGTTCGCTCCCAAGTTTCGATGGTGTTCCACCTGGATAAATGCATCGGATGCCACACCTGCAGCGTCGCCTGCAAGAACATCTGGACCGATCGCAAGGGTACGGAATACATGTGGTGGAACAACGTGGAAACCAAGCCGGGCACCGGATTTCCGACTGCCTGGGAGGACCAGGATAAGTACTACGGCGGATGGGAGCTCAAAGGCGACAAGCTCCAGTTGAGGTCCACCAGCAAGCCTCAGACAGTCTTCAACATCTTTCACAACCCTCACCAGCCGACCATGGACGATTACTACGAGCCATGGACCTACGATTATCAGAACCTGTTCAACGCGCCTGAAGGTGATGATCAGCCGGTTGCGAAACCGATTTCGATGGTGACCGGCGAGCTGATTCACATCCAGGCGGGACCGAACTGGGATGACGATCTGGGCGGGTCCCCCATCTATGCCGCCAACGATCCGAACCTGAAAAGCCTTGCTCCCGACGTGCAACAGCAACTGCTTGCGGTCGAGCAACTCGTCATGTTTTACCTTCCGCGCATCTGCAACCACTGTTTGAATCCATCTTGCGTGGCGTCTTGCCCTTCGGGCGCTCTCTATAAGCGCGGCGAGGACGGAATCGTACTGGTGGACCAGAACCGGTGCCGAGGCTGGCGCGCCTGCGTGGCCGCGTGTCCATACAAAAAAGTGTTCTACAACTGGAACACCGGAAAGTCCGAGAAATGCATTCTCTGTTACCCACGCCTCGAAACCGGCCAGGCTCCGGCGTGTTTCCACTCCTGCGTCGGCCGAATCCGTTACCTCGGAATTCTTCTCTATGACGCCTCGCGGATTGAAGAGGCGGCCCATCGCCCCGCCGACGAATTAGTGGAAGCACAACGCGAGCTGATTCTCGATCCTTACGATCCTGAAGTGATTGGCGCGGCGCGCAAGAATGGCATCCCCGAATCGGTGATCGAATCGGCGCAAAGATCGCCGGTGTATCAATACGTGAAGGTCTGGAAAATGGCTTTGCCGCCACATATCGAGTACCGGACCGTGCCGATGCTGTTCTATGTGCCGCCGATGGCTCCGGTGCTTTCGATGCGCGAGGATCAAACGCTGACTAATAAGTCCGACGACCTGTTCCACGATATCGATCAAGCGCGCATTCCCATGAAGTACCTCGCCAGCCTATTTGGCGCCGGGCACGAAGAACAGGTCCGTTATGCGCTGCGCAAGGAAAAGTCCGTGCGCTGGTACCGGCGTGCTCTCACCGTGGGAGATGTGACCATGGAGACCGCGGAGCGCATGCTACGCGAAGCCGACTGCACTCCCGCCGAAGGGGAAGCGATCTACCGGCTGACTGCGCTCTGTACTTTTGACGAGCGGTTCGTGATTCCGCCCATGCATCGCGAAGAAGCCATCAGCATGATGGAGGACCCGCAGGAACATAAACAAGACGCGGGGTTCGGTTTCCTATCCGGACAACGGAGGGCGATGTGATTCACCCGTTTGACAGTTTGGCGCGCCTGTTCGACTACCCCGGCGAATCTTATGTCGCGCTCTGCCGGGCCGCCGGCGTCGACGAGCTTGCGGACGAACTCGAGAAGTTGTCGACCTCGGGCATCCAGGAGCTCTTCATCTCTACCTTCGACTGGAATCCGGCGACGGCGCTTGAACTGGGCTGGCATCTGTACGGCGAGCAGTACGCGCGCGGAGAGTTTATGGTGCGGATGCGGGAGGAGCTGCGCCGTTATGAGGTCCCGGAGTCGATCGAATTACCGGATCACTTGACCCACGTGTTGCCGGTGGTGGCGCGTATGGATCCGGAGTCTGCTGAGAAGTTCGTGAGCGAATACGTGGCGCCGCCCGTAGCGAAGTTGCTCGCCGCGCTTGAGCAAAAGAAGACTCCCTTTGTGATCTTAATGCGAGCCGTTCGAGACGCGCTGCCGGTCAAGGCAGAGATCCCGGCGCTCAAAGTGGAACTGCCGGTTTTGGCCGGAAGGGATTGATTATGGCGAAATTTTGGGACTATTCGGATCCGCTGCTGTTTGCAATCTTGCCGTATATCGCGTTCTTTGTGTTTTTCCTGGTGACCATCCAACGCTACCGTTCCCGCAGCTTCAGCTACTCGAGTCTTTCGTCTCAGTTTCTCGAAAACCGGCAGCACTTTTGGGGCGTGGTCCCCTTTCACTACGGAATTCTCGGCGTCCTGGCGGGTCACATTCTGGCGTTTCTGATTCCGGCCCAGATTCTCCTATGGAACAGCAACCTTCTGCGGCTATATGCACTCGAGGTTACGGGGCTTATGCTCGGTTTCCTAACCGTGATTGGACTGGTCGCGTCTATTATCCGGCGGCTCACGATCAGCAAGGTGGGCCGGGTTACCAGCATCGGCGACTGGATCGTCTACGCGATGCTACTGCTGCAGGTGGTGAGCGGCGTGGCGATCGCGCTGGTCTACCCCTGGGGCTCGTCTTGGTTTGCGACGACGGCTTCTCCCTACTTTTGGTCGATCGTCAAGTTGAACCCGCAGGTGGACCTGATCGCTCCCATGCCGTGGCTGGTGAAGTTTCACATCGTAAACGCCTACCTGGTAATCGGGTTCTTCCCCTTCACCCGGTTGGTACATGTTCTGGTCGTGCCCAACCCCTACCTGTGGCGCAAACCTCAAGTAACCCGCTGGTATGGAAGACCCGATGGGAGCCTTTCATGAAAGAAGTCAAAGGAACGCCGGGGCAAGTCCTGTTGGGCGCGACGCTTTGGAACTTGAGGTGCACACTCGAGGCGGCGCGCAATTCTGAGATGCAATCCACTCCGCTTTCCACCGCGGAGGCGAAGCCCCGCTGAAAATGTCCTCCAGAACCATCGAAACGCTGCCGCCGGTGTACTTCGCGATGGTGATGGCGACGGGCATCGTGGCTATCTCCGCCAGCCTGGTGGGGGGGATGGTCGTGTTCGCAAAGGTCCTCACCTGGCTGAATCTGACGGCATTCTGTATTCTGCTTCTCCTGACGCTCGCTCGTGTGGCGCTCTTCCCACGCCGTGTTTTCGCGGATCTCGTGGACCACAACCGCAGTGTGGGGTTCTTTACGCTGGTGGCTGGAGTCTGCGTCCTCGGGACCCAGTTGATCGTGGTGTTCCAGAGCTATCGGACCGCGGCCGCACTGTGGGTTCTGGGCATTCTTCTGTGGTTCTGCCTGACCTATGCGATCTTCACTTCGCTCACGGTGAAAGAACAAAAGCCCCTGCTGCCGGACGGGATCAACGGGGGCTGGCTGGTGGCGGTGGTATCGACGCAGGCTGTATCGAACCTTGGCGGGCTGCTGTGGCCGATGTTCAAGGGGCATGAAGAATTCGTGCTGTTCTTTTCGCTGGGGATGTGGCTGGCGGGAGCCATGCTCTACATCTGGATGATCTCCATCATCTTCTATCGCTACACGTTTTTTCGCTTGTCGCCTGCCGATTTACTCCCACCGTACTGGATCAACATGGGCGCCATGGCGATTTCCACGTTGGCTGGAACGACGCTGATCACGAACGCCCCGCGTTGGCATTACCTTGAACAACTCCTGCCGTTCCTCAACGGTTTCACTACCTTCTTCTGGGCCACGGCCACCTGGTGGATCCCGATGCTGATAAGCCTGGGCATCTGGAGGCACGTCTACAAGCGCTTTGCCATTCGCTACGACCCTTTGTACTGGGGATTGGTCTTCCCACTCGCGATGTATTCGATGTGCACGTTTCGGCTGGCGCGGATTAACGGAGTCCCGGAATTGCTGGCGCTCGCCGATCTCTTCCTTTACGCCGCCATTGCGGCATGGCTCTTGACATTTGGCGGGCTGCTGCGTTCTCTGTGGGCCGGTGTATTTGAGCGCGAAGGAGCATCGGCATGAGTAGCCGAACTCTAGCGGCCATGCACCTGCACCCTGCGGCAGGAGATTAGGGATGAACACATCTACACCTTCATCTGCGGTTATTCTTCTGCCTGCGCTCGTGTTTGCGCAGGCTCTCACTGACGAAAACTCGCCCCCTCAGGCACAGAGCGGGCCTGCCCCTTCCACCCAGGGAGCCGGCGCCTCTAATCCGATGAAAATCGGAGACATCATTTTCACCGGCACGCTCCGGTCGCGTCTCTATCTATGGAATTGGTTCCAGGCCTCAACGGGCGAGAATCAGTATGCATATTCCGGCAACTATCTGCGCTTGAATTTCGCCGAGAAACTCAACGCATGGGATTGGGACGCGGAGTTCTCGGTTCCTTTCCTGCTCGGTTTGCCCACGAATGCGACCGATCCTGCGCCGCAAGGAGCTCTCGGGCTCGGTTCTAATTATTTTTCGGCGAACGGCGGGAAGCAGAACACGGCCATGATATTTCCCAGGCAGCTATTCGTACGCTTCGACCAATTGGGCGGAAGTGAAGCGCAGAAGCTGCAAGTCGGCCGGTTTATCTTCCAAGATGGCGCCGAGACTACGCCAAAGAATCTCACTTTGGCCACGCTGAAACGCGATCGCGTCAGCCAGCGCCTCATCGGCGACTTCGGTTTTTCCGATGTGGGACGCAGCTTCGATGGCATGCGCTACTCATATTCCCAACCATCGAACGACTTCACCTTCGTCGCCGCCGTTCCCACCCGCGGCGTGTATCAGGTCGACGGTTGGGGTTGGAACCGCATCGGTTTCGGTTATGCGGCGTATACGCACGAGTGGGGACAAGGAAAACACGCAGCCGACACGCGTTTCTTCGTTCTTGAATACGACGACTGGCGTCACATTTTAAAGACCGATAATCGTCCCACCGCGGTGCGGCGCGGAGATACGGAGAACATTCGCATCAATACTTTTGGAGGACACAGTTTGCACGCTTTCACTACCGAGTCCGGCATATTCGACCTGGTCGTGTGGGGAGCGGCGCAGACCGGGCGCTGGGGCACCCAGCAACAACGCGCGTACGCGTTCGATTTCGAGGGTGGGTTTCAGCCTGACATTCTGCCGAAACTAAAACCCTGGTTGCGCGGTGGCTTTACCGACGGATCAGGCGACGGAAATCCAAACGACAATACTCATGGAACCTTCTTTCAGGTGTTGCCGACGCCCCGGCTGTATGCCCGCTTCCCGTTTTTCAACATGATGAACACGCAGGATGCCTTCGGCGCTCTGATCCTGAGGCCTCATCCCAAGGTCACCGTTTCAAGTGAGTTTCATTCGCTGCGCCTCAGCAACGCGAACGATCTCTGGTACAGCGGCGGGGGAGCCTACCAGCCGTGGACATTCGGTTACACGGGCCGGTCAACTTCGGGCCGCCGGTCATTGGGGAACCTGTGCGACACGAGTGTCGAATACCGCACGACTCGCAAGATCACTCTGACGGCATATTTCGGCTACACACAAGGATTGGCCGCAATGGAAACAATCTACCCGCAAGGCAAAGATGGGCAATTCGGATATCTGGAGTTGTTGTACCGTTTCTAAAGAGGGAACAATTCACCAGTAGAATTGACTTGTAGATTCTGAACGGATGGAGGACTTGTGATCCGCATCGGACAAACCAACGCAACCATCGACACCCCGGTCGAGCACCTGATGGCCTGCCACCGGCGGATCGAGGATCGTTTGGAAACGCTCGAACGCGCCGGAGCTCATCTGGCAACCGACCGGGGCGCGGCCTTGGAGGCAATCCGGAAGAGCATCGCATTTCTCGATTCGAGCGGCGTCCTTCACACTCGCGACGAGGAAGAAAGCGTTTTTCCGCGGCTCCGGCCTCACCTTACGGCTGCTGAGTTCCGATATCTGGACACGCTTGAAGAACAACATCGAGCGGTCGAGACCGTCTACGACCAACTTAAGCAAGTGTTCAGTCAATTGTACGAGGTCTCTGAGATTTCCGACGATTTAGCGAAGACCTACAAAAGCCTGGTGTCAATGCTGGCGAAGATGTATCGCCTTCATATCGAATCCGAAGACGATATTCTGGTGCGAATCGCCCGCAACACTCTGGATGCGGATCAGCTCAAAGATATCTCATTAGAGATGGCTGCCCGTCGCAAATAGCCAAGGCTATTAACGGAGCGGGTCTGCGTCATGGTTTCCGGTCACCGAGCGCTTGACTAATAGCACCGACGCAGCCGATTCCCCAGCGGCTCTTACCAGTGACGCAATCTTGGGATCGTGAGAGTGATGGTCGCATCGAGACCACGATTTCCCTCCACGTGTTCCGCCGCGAACTGCGAGAAGGCCGAGCCCTATGAGCGAGTCGTCGGAACGCGAAGTTGTCGTTCACCTATCGATTCGGGCGTTAAACCGTGGGAGTAGAATTCATGGCCTTTGAGAAAGCCGCATGAAATATGGGTTCTGTCGGATTCTTGCTCAGAGCCGTTTTTCTTAAGCCGGAGTAGCCGCATAATCGGCTTTCTATTGATCTCTAGATCCGCCGGGGGTGAATTTGTTACAAAGTATTCTGTACACCCCAGGTCTTTCGCACAGGTTGGGATCACCGCGGGCCGGGCGGTAGCGATTGACTACTGGGCTAAAGTGCTCGATAAATGTGTTTCGTACTAGCAGTTTCGATTTGCTGTTGTAATCTCAGTCTCCGCACAGCGTCCCGCGCCGATTTCATCTTTCATGAAGGAAGTGGGAGTGCTTTTAGAAAAGTGCCTAATCAAAGGGTCAATCATCCAATGCAACCTCCGGAGTCCTTCGAGATGGCAGCCGATAGCCACGATGCCGGCTGCCATCCGAGTAGAAAGTACGCAGGCTGGAGTTCCTTATGCCGTGCTGCCCGGACAAATCCGGATCTGTTGGACTTGAGCTCGTGTTCGACGTCCGCTGGCTCGATGATCCGAACTCGGGCAGACGGCTCATAGCTACGCTACACTGAGAGACGCGCGGAATCTGAACGACGCCCTTGCCATGATGTCCGGCAAGCCGCGGATGTCCTTCGTGCGAGCTATGAAGAGACCGGCGGAGCGGACGGCTTTGTCAGCATCGAACCACCTCCTCAACTCACGCGGGATAATGCAGCCACTTTTGCGGAGGCGCAGCGGCCGTTGAAGCCTTGATCTCTGAGGGATCAACGTAAATATTACATTTATATTTTCACTACGGCAGTACGAGGCGGTCGCAGCTGCCTACATTCGCGGCCCGGAGCGGTGTCGCCGGCCCGAGCGCGTCGCATCGGTTGCGTCATTTTTCGTGAGCCGAGTGGATACACAGGTGGATCGGCACTTCGAAGCGGTCGGTGGGCAAGTACAGGCACGAAGAAACCGGCTTACCGGGATGTCTTTTTACGTTGAGGAATTGATCGGCCCTGACACGGTGAATACGATGCCACTAGCAACGCTGAACGCGTTTCTGCGATCACGGTTGTGTCCGCGGCGACACAGTGATGGAGGCTTTAGATTAGCCGAAGCTCAGCAGACACTCGGCGCGCTTGCACACCTGGGTATTGACCTCGACGGTATCACGAACAAGCTTCAGGTTGACGGGATCGCAGCATTTGCCGCGGACTATGATCGAGTCCTAGCCGCGCTTGAGAAACAACGGCGTTCGATGACTGGCGAATCAGTAGGGCAAGGCCACCGATAGCGAACCGTCAACCACCGAAGTCTCAAGCAAGATCCCAGGAGCCAGTACATGCCGTGCCGCTACCCGGTGCTAGCCAGTCGCTACCGCAGCGTCGGCACGCCATCCCCCCTGTTTGCTCCCCCACTCCGTTTGAACGCCTTTACTCTCGAGCAGCGACAGCACCCGGCAGGGGACTCCAAGATCACTCCACCCGAGACCGATACCTCGCAGTACGGCAAGGTCAATTGGCCGCGCCGACAGGACGTCCTGAGAAAAACTGGTAGCGCGAATGATGGAATAAAGGTCGCTCACTGCCGCGGTCTCCGACGCTGTAAAGAGCGACGGCCTAACGGATTCGAACAATTTGACCAGACCCGGAACTGCGTTCCGGATCAGTTTCAGATAGGCGTTAACGTGACCGATCATGACAAAGCTATTCCACAGACAACCACGCTCCATCAAAGCCGACGCAAGTGTTTGGGGTGGTTTTTCCCAGAAGCGGCTGACGCGGGAGACGCAGTTCGGCACAGGGCTTTCAAACGGGACGCCAGGCTCGATCCAGCCATACTCCGTCTCCGGAGCCTCAGGCGTAATTCCTAGCAGGATTATAACTTCGGGCTGGTTTGCAGCGATCGCGTAAGCGAGAGCGACTTGACCGGCGAACGCTTCATCGTCTGAAAAATAGTGATCTGAGGGAAAGAACCCAACAATACCCTTCGGATCCATCTCGCAGAGACGCATGAGACAGTAGAATTGCAGGAGCCGTACCCCTGTTGCAAGGCTGAACAGCACCCTTGCGGATGGCATTCCGGCGACTTGATCGGCATAGAATGGTTCGTGAGTTCTGGTCAGCATCAGCAAAGTCCGCTATCTCGGAACCAATCGCGAAACTCGCCGTCGGGTTTGGTGCAAAAGTGTTTCATTACCCACGATGGGGCAAAACTGCTTAGGCCGATCGTCGCCGGTGATTCCTCGTGTGAGCGGGAGCAATCTTGTCCCGTCGCCTCCGGCTAGAATCACGCCCAGCGATGACAGTGCGAGCTGTTTCCGTGGAGCTGCACGGTCCGTTCCGTTCGCATTCACCTCTCCTAATATTTTTCCACAGCTTAACGGTCTCAGCGTACTGCCATGTCGAAAAGTATCACGAAGGATGTCAAGATGCCATCAAGAATAACGATCCATCCTCGAAATGGTCGCGAGAAGTTTCTGCGCTTCCTGTCGCGCTTTTGTAGCGTTCATTCTCGAGAGCGATTCCCGTGCCAACTCCAGGCTCACTCTGAATTCGGTCGGCATCGCCCCCAGCAGGTAGGTACGCGCTTCATTGATGTGCTCCCGAGCAAATTCGGCTTCGTCAGGCGGTGAGCAATGCTCTATGGTGATCAGAAGCCTATCCAGTTTATTGCGATCCGGCATCGTTTCCAGCATTTCTTGCGACCTCTGCTTCGTGGACGTTTGGCGGGTGTCAGTTATTTCCGCGGCATCAACCGCTTCCTGCTCCCAGGCAGGACAAAATCAGAGGGGGAATACCGTTCGTGCGCCGGATCTGTTCTCGCTGGCGCCGGAAAGTTAGCCGGCTTCGGCGGGGGTTTGAGCTGGATACCTTCCACGGCCCAACATACGAGCCCTCCCAGGAGCCAATGCGATATGCCAACGATGAGCAGAATCCGCTCATCGGTTCGCGTGAGATCCCGTCCCAGAATGTTGGCCAACGCGACCACCCCACACACAACCCCCACATAAAACCACCATATGACCCACCGACGTATCCGCAGATGAACGTGATACACAGACCATACCTCCGCCTACTGTTTGTGATGTCTGAGGAAGGCCGATGGAATCTACCGTCCTGATGGTAGGTGGGCGGACGGGATCGAAGCGTGAGCTTTTGCGCTCTTGGGAGGTTCACGATAAACGAGGAAACAGCAAGACTCGGCGTTCCTTTGAATCGTGCAGCCAACTGGAGTCCGCCGCACACAACTTAGGCATCCGGGGCGGATGCTCATTATGTCGTGATACGATATGTGTAGTAAATCACCAGAAGGATCTTTCGGTGAATGACTACCATGCGCTGGCTGAGTTCCGGCACCAGTTGCGCCGCTTTCTTCACTTCAGCGAAGAGGAAGCTTGAGGGGCGTGATCACTCGCAAAGACCTGCAGAAACTTGCCGCTGCTGAGCATAGCGGCCACCGAATCGGCGATTCGTAGCCGCGAGCCTGGTAGTTGCCTATGCCGATGAACCACTCCGGGTGGTGGTCTATCGAATGGCCTCGAGCGGTTTCACCCGAATGCCCGTGCTTGATCGGGGGACGGACAGTTGGCGGGGATCGTATCGTTAGAGGACCTGCTACGATAACGCGTGCGCAGCTTGTCAGAAGAACGGGACCGTGAGCGCGTTCTGCGGATAAGGCTCCCGTTTCGGGTTGAAACAACAGGGGAAGAGCCCTAAAATCGGGAGGCCAGAATCAGGTTCCGTGTTAGCCCCAGTTCGGGCACCCAATTGACTTTAAATCCATTGGCTTTTTGTCGGGCGATAAGATAAGCTGGCGTTTTCCTTCAGGGGGCTAAAATCGATCGAGGTCGGCCTCGCACCGCCCCTGGTTCCTGACGCAGTTCAGCGGGCAGCTTCAAGGAATCGTTGCCTGTGACCCCCAAACGTAAAGGCGATGTCCTCATGACATTTCCTTCCGGTAATGCCCCACATCAGGCAGTAGAACGACTGCGATCCGGAGCGTGATTGAACGAATCCACGGTCTGGAAATGCCTCGGCTGCAATGAGAATTCACAACCACGAGTAGGGTGGCAGTCGGCAAGGTGGATGCTTTCCGGATGCGCTGTGCTTCGGGCAACAATTGAACAATTACCAAAGGTCCTCCCGGAACCAAACTTGTCCAACCGCCTGGTTCGTGAAACGGCTGT
>JBEKBK010000076.1:0-21404 GCA_050015435.1 Bryobacteraceae bacterium | reverse complement strand
GCTCTGAGCTTCGGGCTGATCTGGCTCGACTATCTGCGGTGCCGTGAATCCCGCTTGTCCATGGAAGGACTGGCGATCTTCGTCCCCACCGGAACGGAATCGACCACCTGCCATCGTGTGCGGTACCTAAACCCGCAGGCTGCGCGATACCGCGTGTTTGCGCACGATCCAGGAGGCCTCGAAGAGGAAGTTAATCCGGGCGACTACAACAACTTCGATACGCGCATCGACCCGTGGCGTCAGCCGCTGGCGGAAAGCGACTCTCGCTTGGCTGCCTGGGTGGATCGCATCGCGGGAATTGCTGGTGTGGAGCGGCGTGATCACGTGGGCGGCTCGGTTGCCCTGGCGGTCCGCGGACTGGAATTCGCCCGCGCCGCGGGAAATGACCTGTTATTCGGCATCGATCATAAGCACGCCGCGGGCAGCGAGGCTCACATTGCCGAGATTGAGCAGTTGGCGCAAGGACTGGCCGAAATGCGTAACGCGAGTGCAGTGGACCGGACCAATCCGCTCTATTCCCGTCACCCGGAAGCGTGGCTAGAGTCGCAAGTGCGAAGCTCGCTCGAGCGGTTGGATGCGACCCTGTTTCCCACGCCGGTTTATGGACAGGTCCCGCAATTCGCCGCGGGGGAGCGCGGCGTGGTCGATCTGCTGGCGGCGGATCGCGATGGGCGGCTGGTCGTCATTGAGGTGAAGGCGGGTCCGGACATTCATTTGCCGCTCCAGGGCCTCGATTACTGGATGCGCGTGCAGTGGCATCTCCAGCGCCGGGAATTTTCCGGCCGCGGATATTTTCCGGGCATTTCTCTTCGGTCGGACCCGCCCAGATTGCTGTTAGTGGCGCCGGCGCTCGAATACCATCCGTCGAACGAAACGATTCTGCGGTACTTCTCGCCCGCAGTCGCAGTCGAAAGGATCGGTGTTGGGCTGGATTGGAGACGGGAGCTGCGGGTTATGTTCCGGGCACCGTCCGCGCAGTGGCTCTCCGGGTTAGCCTGAAAAGAGATAAGCCATGGCGATTCAGCTAAAGCCAGAGCAGGAAAGGCGTATTGAGGAGGCGATTCAGGCCGGCCTCATTCGCTCTTTGCACGATTTCATCGAGACCGCGATCAAGACCCTGCCGTTGCCCGAAGTTCAATTCGACAAAGAGAAGGCCCATCGTGCTGGCGCGCGCATCCGCGAAATCCGCAAGGGAGTAAGGCTTGACCTGCAAGGGATGTCGATCCGGGAATTCGCTCACATTAGGCACAAGTATTGATGGATCCATTCGTCCTTGGAGATGGGACATCCTGAAATCGTCGGCGTGGCGGATCACCCCCGGAGCCGAGAGCTAAATTCAATCGCTACCGCAGACTCTGGTAGAGACACGTGGGGCCGGCATTCCTGCCGGCGAGCCGGTTTTCTAACCGGCTTCTCTTCGCACGAATCACAAGCCGGCATGAAAGGCCGTCCCACCCGGCTCGAAGTTAAGCGAATCACTGGGACGGTCCTGAAGTCGCTGATTACGGCTTCTTCTGCACCGCTCCGCTCGTCGGATTGAGATACACAGGTTTAAGGGGCGTTGCATTGAAGTTGAAGTTGCCCAATATGCTTCCAGCCAGCGCGTCGAACGACTGATCCCCCAGGCGGCCGAGATCCCAATTGTCTTCGATGAAGCGCGTGATCGACGTAAGGTCGGTGACTGAGTGATCCACATAGTTCGGCTTCGCATACGGTGAGATGACGAGGAATGGCAGCCGCGTCCCATACCCGCATCGGTCCAGATAGGCGCCGCTCACAGGCGTACCGCACATACCTTGGGGACCCAGCAGCGTGTCATTGGCTGAGTCATTCGACTGATTCACGATCGGGGGCATCACGTGGTCATACCACCCATCCGAATCGTCATACGTGATCAGAATTGCCATGTCCTTCCATTCCGGCAACTGTTCTAGTGCATTAATGGTTTCGACCAGGAACTGTTGCTCGGCCAAAGCGGTCGAATCTGCAGGATGTCCGGTTTGCGGCTTGGAGGCTTTCAGAAACGAGACCGTCGGCATATTTCCGCTGTTCGCCGCGTTCCAGAAATCGGTCATGGCATAGTTGTGGTTCGCCTGGTCACTGGCCGTGCCAATCGCACTGACGGATGAAGGCGGCAGGTGATGCTGGTTCGAAGTGCTTTGGTAATACTGAAAAGGATCGTAGTGGCTGTTGTAAGTGGACGGGCAGGAAGTGATCGGCTGATTATTGGCGGACTGGGGAAAATCGGAATAAAACCATCCCCACGAAATGCCCTTGGCATTCAACAGATCGCCGATGTTCTTGCTGGTCATTTTGACCGGCGTGCCGTTCGCGGTCGTCACGCAGTCGTCATAGCCTGCCTCGACGTTAGCGATCACCGAGCCGTTCGCGACCTTCCCGCTGATGGTCTGGACGCTGGTTTGATGGGTCTGTCCGGAAATCAGGTTCAAATGGCCCATGACGGTGGTTCCGAATTCTGTGTCGAAAAAATTGTCGCTCATCGAGAAGTGCTGAGCATAATTCCAGAGGGCAGTTACGGTATTGCCATCGTAGTAGCCCATGCTGAGGGCCGGCGTGCATCCCGTGCCTACAGCGCTGGTGTTTTCAGGAAACTTGTCCAGCAAGCCGTTATCGTAGGCCCTCTGTTCATCCGCGTAATGGTTGTCGTTGTCGCAAATCGTTTCCATGCTCCGATCCAGCCGGAACGGTTGGGTTGAATTCGGATTGTTGTTCAGAAGCGCCGGCGTCAATCCGTTCACGGACGGCGTGTTGGGCGCGGCGACGAATGCCGGCTCTCCAACCGGGTTCGCCGCCCGCGGGTAGGTCCCGAAGTAGTGATCGAAGGAATTATTTTCATCGAAGATCACGACCAGGTGCTTGATCGGCGTGACTTGGGCAAAACACGCATCCGACGTCCACAGACCGCTGATACAAGCTGTCACGATAAAACACAACTGGCGCAGACCCATCCGTCTTTTTTCTCCTTTACGAACGAGTGATGATACGCGGGCAACATTACAGGATGATGAGATCTTCATTACAGATGTTCATCTCACTTTGCATGAATTCTCACCATACGTTCACTCAATTTAAATGAAAGGCACGTACGCTGGGGGACGTTTTTCAAATCAAAAGGAAAGAAGAGAGCACAGAGAGCCCATGCGTCCATTTCTTGCGCTGTTGCTGGTCGAATTGCTAGCCTCGGGACTGGTATTTAATCCGCCCGCGGCCCACGAGCAGTCCTCACCGGGTACGACGACCCCGATCACGCACCTGGTCGTGATCTTCCAGGAGAATGTGTCGTTTGACCACTATTTTGCGACGTATCCAAATGCCGCGAATCCTCAAGGTCAGCCCCAATTCACTCCGCTTGCCAATACGCCGGGCATAAACGGACTATCCGGCGCATTGATGACTGGTAACCCGAACCTTAATTCCGCGAATGGCACCGGCGCCACGAATCCTTTCCGGCTGGACCGGTCACAAGCAGCCACCAACGATCAGAATCACAATTACATGCCTGAGCAAATTGCGTTTCATGGCGGACTTATGGATCTATTTCCGATGTCCGTGGGCACGGCCGGCCCGCCCCCGACAGCCGCAGCGCCGCTGGGCACCACTCCTCCCTTCGTCACGAAGGGTTTGACCATGGGATATTACGACGGCAATACCGTCACCGCTCTATGGAACTACGCACAGCGTTTCGCGATGAGCGACAATTCCTACGACACGAACTTCGGCCCATCCACTCCAGGTGCGCTCAATCTGGTCTCTGGCCAAACCAACGGGGTCATCAATAATATCAATGGAACCGGCGCCGTAGCGTCAGACGGCACTCCCACCGGCCTTTCCGACATAGGCGATGCAGATCCGGCAGGGGACGTTTGTTCGACGACAACCGGAGAAACGTTCAGCATGTCGGGCCAAAACATCGGCAACCTGCTGAACGCCGCTGGCGTGACGTGGGGATTTTTCGAGGGAGGATTTGATCTCACGGTCACGAATCCCAACGGAACCACAGGCTGCGCCCGGTCCTCAACCTCCACCTACGTGGGTTCTTCGAAGGCCGATTACATTCCTCACCATGAGCCGTTCCAATACTACAAGTCGACGGCAAATCTGACTCACGCCCGTCCGACCTCAGTAACGAACATCGGGTATACCGACGCCGCAAATCATCAGTACGACATACACGACTTTTACGACGCGGTCATGGCGGGCAATTTCCCGGCCGTCAGCTTTCTGAAGGCCCCGGGCTACCAGGATGGCCACGCTGGTTACTCCACTCCTTTGGATGAGCAACAGTTCATCGTCACCGTGATCAACTTCCTTCAGCAGCAGAGCGGCGATTGGGCGCATACGGCCGTGGCGATCGCGTGGGACGACTCCGACGGCTGGTACGACCATCAGATGGGGCCGATCGTCAATCAGTCCACCGGCCCGTCCGACGCTTTGAGCGGAACGGGCGCCTGCGGCTCCGGGACCAACACCGCGCTGCCTGGAGTGGCTCCGGGTACCACGCATGCGCAAAGCCGCTGCGGATACGGCCCGCGTCAGCCACTGCTTGTCATTTCACCTTACGCGAGGCAAAACTACGTCGATCACACCGTTACCGATCTGACATCCATCATCCGCTTCGTGGAGGACAACTGGCTCGACGGCCAGCGCATCGGGCAAGGCTCGTTCGATGGAATTGCCAATTCGATCGAGGGCATGCTCTCCTTCACCAAGCCTAACCACGCGAAATATATTCTTAATCCGACGACCGGCGAGGTTGAGGGAAAAGCCGCTTCAACAAATTGACTTGAACGGACGATTCTGCGAGGCCATGCATCCGGTACGGGTGCATCCGCCTCGCAGTTCTTTCGTTATCCTGTAGTTCACAAGGCCTTCTGGATTGCGATTCACACGCCGCCGCTTTTTTCTTTACGCGGGCGCGCTGACTGCGGCGCCGCGGTCTCCGTCCCTCGACCCGAACAAGCTCGAGAAGTTCGTGGATCCGCTGCCCATTCCTCTTGTGGCCAAAAGCACGGAGAGGCGGAGCGTCCCCGGGAATCCCAAGCTCACCGTTCCTTACTTCAGGGTCGGCATGCGTCAGATCGAAAGCAGAATGCACCGCGATCTTCTGCCGGCTCGTCAATGGGCGTTTAATGGCACTTCGCCCGGTCCCACATTCGAAACACGCACCGGGCAAGGCCTAATTGTGGAATGGGAGAGTCAGCTCCCGACCAGACATCTTTTCGAAATCGACCATAATCTACACGGGGCGGAGGCGGACAAGCCGGAGACCCGCGCGGTGGTTCATGTTCATGGAGCGAAGGTCCCTCCCGGCAGCGACGGATATCCCGACGACTGGTACGCGCCTGGCAACTCTGCTGTTTACTACTATCCGAACAATCAGGACGCAGCGACGCTCTGGTATCACGACCACGCCATGGGCATCAATCGCCTCAATATCTACGCGGGACTGTTCGGGTTATTCCTTGTTCGTGACTCCGCCGAAGATGCGCTGAACCTGCCGAAGGGGAGGTTTGAAATCCCTTTGATCATTTGTGACCGGCTGTTTACGCAAGATGGTCAGCTTGACTATCCGGTCTCAGGCGTGCCGGGCGCGCCGTGGGTTCCCGAACTCGCCGGCAATACCATGGTCGTCAACGGAAAAATCTTTCCATATCTCGACGTGGATTCGCGCAAGTACCGCTTCCGTATCTTGAACGCATCGAATTCTCGATTTTTTCATTTGTCGTTGTCGAACGGGCAGGACATCCATCAGATCGGAACGGACCAAGGTCTGCTACCCGCTCCCGTTTCCCTTAAAGACTTCGTACTCGCTCCAGCAGAGCGAGCTGACGTCGTCATTGATTTTAACCAGCACGCGGGCGAACAGATCGTCCTCAAGAGCGACTCGTTCGATCTGATGCAGTTCCGAGTCAGCCCACGCAAAGCCGCTGACACCAGTTCGCTGCCGCGAACGCTGCGGCCTGTCCCCCCGATTCTGGAATCGTCCGCGGTCCGGACGCGAATACTCACGATCGACGAGTATCGCAACGCCCAGGGCGATTCGATCCTCATGCTGCTGAATCGATCCTATTGGCATATGCCGATTACGGAGAACCCGGTCCTCAACACGGTGGAAATCTGGACGATCCTGAATCCCACTGATGATTCCCATCCGATCCACCTGCATCTTGTGCGGTTTCAAATTCTCGACAGACGGCGCTACGAACCATTCATTTACCAGTCCACCGGACAGCTGAAATTCACGGGCCCCGTGGAGCCTCCGGAGCCCTACGAAGCCGGATGGAAGGATACGGTCCGAGCCCATGCGGGGATGGTCACCCGAATTATCGCCCGATTCGAAGGATATACAGGACGCTACGTCTGGCATTGTCACGTGCTCGAGCATGAGGACAACGAAATGATGCGTCCGTTCGAAGTGATCGCCGGTAGCTAGACCAGTTTCATGGATAACGGAGTCCGCTCAGGATGCTTCCGCTGTTTGAGGATGCTGTTGCTGGCCGTATGAAACTGGTCTAACCAAACTCGAGAAATGGTCTAGCGCAAAGAACAAGCGGTTTCGAACTGCCTGGTGAGGAATAAGTCGCAAGGGATATGTCATTCTGAAGCGTGATCTCGTGCCGCTCTCTGACTATGCGCTACGGTGACGTCTGCGCCTTGGATAGCCTGAATCTCGATGTCGAAGCCGGCGAGATCTGCGCACTGCTTGGTCCCAATGGCGCCGGGAAGTCCACAACGCTGAAGCTCATGGCCGGATTGCAGAAGCCCACATCCGGCTCGGTAACAATCGCAGGTTTGAACCCGCAGGACGTCAAGCGAGCCATCGGCGTGATGCCGGAAAACCTGGGGCTGTTTGACGATCTTACCGTCGAGGAGCACCTGTTACTCACCGCCGACGTCTATGACGCGCCCAAGGCCCACATCGGCCAGCTTCTACGTGTGCTGGGCCTCGAGAAAGGACGCGACACCTTCTCCAGCCGCTGTTCCCACGGCATGCGCAAGAAGACGTCCTTCGCTATGGCGCTATTGCACAATCCTCGTGTGCTATTGCTCGATGAGCCATTCGAGGCCGTGGATCCGGTCAGCGCGCGGATGATGTTCGAGCTTTTGCAGGACGCCGCTCATCATCGCGGCATCACGGTCCTTCTGACGTCGCATATCCTGTCGGTGGTCGAACGGTTGGCCGATCGCTTCGCGCTGATCCGCGGCGGCAAGCTGATCCACGCCGCCAATGCCGATCTGCCGCCGGGAGAGCTGGAGGAACTGTACTTCGAGCTGGTCGAGCCGCCCGTCTCGGAGAAATTGGAATGGCTCGGTTCCGCACGATTTTAAGCGCTGTCTCGCGGGCCGCAAACCGCGGGTCGAAGTCGTTGTGGCAGGTCAACAGCAACAACATGTTCTATGCGGGCGTAACCTTGTTGTTTATGCTGGACCCCGCCGCCATTGGCTTGTTCCTGATCTTAATCGCGATTGTGTTGTTCCTGCCTTCGAGTAGCGATCCCCTGACAGCCGTGCCGCGTGAGCGCTTGGACTTGTGGCCCTTAACCGCCTGGGAACGCCGCGGCCTGCGCATGGTGAGTCCGCTGCTCAACCCTCTGGCCTGGGTGATGCTCGCGGGTATGGTTTGGAAGCGCGTCACCTGGGGACTTTGGGCTTTCGTGGCAAGCTTCTTTACTGCCGGATTCATTGGGTCATCATTTCGCGTGCCGAATGTTTGGGTCCCTCCGATTCCTTTGGGGATTCTGACGCAATTGGTGCGCAAAGACCTCCGTCAGTTCCTTACCGCGCTTGACCTTTATTGTGCGCTGCTGATCGCGGCGCCGGCTCTTTACTTCCGGCTGACCGGCAATCTGGCCGTGGACGCCAAAGTCCCTCTGACCGGTTTGGTGATCATAATCATGTCGACGATGGCGCTCACGCTCTTTGGGGTCGATGGGGAGAGCGGCATGACGCGATACTGTCTGTGGCCTATCTCCGGATGGCGGGTGCTTGCCGCGAAAGGTATCGCCTATCTGCTGCTGATCCTGCTAGTGACCGCGCCTTTGTCACCCCTCGGTGGCCTCGCCGGAGGACTCATTGCATTGGCCGTCGGCCAGTTTGTATCCGTGACGCAAGTGACTCCGCAATCGCATTGGCGCTTCCGGACGAGCCGTCCGTTCGCCTATAGCTTGGCGCAGATGCTCCTGGCGCTCCTTGCATTCGCGGCTGTGACGCAACTGGGGGCGCTGTGGATAGGGCTGTGCGTTGTTGTCTATGCAGTGTCTCTATTGATTTGCGGCCGACGCTTGGTGCCTTCGCCGGGCATCTCTATCACCCAAGCCGACGAGCAGTCCCGTATGCCCGGCCCATCGCAGCTGGAATGATCGCAGTGATGCGTACTTCCTGCGAGCTCACGCCGTAGTAGACCAAATATCTGCCGGCGGCAAAATATCGGTATCCACGCATTAGTCCGCGCCTCCGTACGGGCTACATTCGAGGGTGTTGTTCCAGCAGTTCAATCGAGCTGGCTGCTTTTCTTTTCGCGGATTGGGGGAGTTCGCCGAAGGCTTCGGCTGCCGCCTCGGCGAACAAAATCTTCACAACCCGTTGCGAGCCTTGACGTCTTCCCAGGTCACGGTGCGGCCTTCCCGGAAATCCGATTCGGATCTGTCACGCATGGCGAGTAGCGTACTTTCGTGCGCCGCCTCGCTTCGTTTGGCGAACTCTTCGAGCCCTTCGCGCGCGTGAACCAAATCCGCCAGGGCCGAGCTCAAATCGCCTTCATACTCCGCGGCAAGTTCCGTGAGAAGGCGGTTGGTGTCTTCGTCGACTTCGATCTCGCGGCGCACCGTGCCGCAAGAATAACATGAGCAGGATTTTATCCGGGAGGGCTCATGGACAACGATATAGCCCTCGCCCCGGGGTAGTGTCGAATTAGTGCAACGCAGTTTCAGGACACTACCCGCCCCGGCGGTGGGGCTTGGGATTCAGGCTAGAATGGAGATGGGGATTTCCGTTCAGGTCCGTACCCCGTTTGCGCCATGGCCGTCGCCGTCCTTCGCCAGGTAAAGCGAGCGCTGTCCAATCTCAACCCGAGAGAGGTACGGGAAGATGCCGAGCGTTCGGTGTGCATCAACCTGGTGGGATCCTCCGCCGAAGCCCTGGGGAAGATGGAAACCTTTCTTGCGCCGCCCCATCTGTCTCTGGAACGGCGCGCGGAAGCCGTGCGCAACCTGGTCCGCGGCAGCGCCTTCGGTTGCGACCTCGAGATTTACGACTCGTCCCTGCTGCGGCCCGGCAAGGCATTCGCGTTCGATCCTGAGAATCCGGACGATTGCGTACGCCGGGTCCTGCGCACTCGCGAGGATCTGATGTTGCCGCTCGCACGCAGTTTTTATCCATTCCGCAAGCCCGTTTCGCATCACGTGATTCGCACGGTGGCCAAGGAGAATGCACTGTTTTGCCTCGCCACCGCCATCCCCGACTTGGTGCCGAGCCTCGTCTCGATCCCTTGGGCCGCGGGAGAATTCGGCTCGGATGCGGCCTTTCTGACCATGAATCAGATCCGCATGGCTTTCCAGTTGGCGGCTGCGAGCGACCGTCCGGTGGGTTATCGGGAGCAGCGGTCCGAAATCGCATCCATGGTGGCAGGCGCGTTCGGTTGGCGGGCGCTCGCCCGCGAGCTCGTCGGCAAGGTGCCTTTCGGAGGCGGGTTGATTCCCAAGGCCGGAATCGCGTGGGCTGGGACATTCGTTGTCGGCAAATCCCTGGAGCGGCTGTACCGCCTCGGCTATGGTTTCACCCGCGTTGAGCGGAAAGCGATGTACGAAGAGGCCTACGAGAACGGCCGCCAGATCGCGGGCATGCTGCTCGATGGGCTTCGTCACCGCAAGGCAGTTTAGTTGAAGTCTCCTTGATCCTTCCGCCTGTAACGCCGACCACACGCACGGAAGCGATCGCCCGCCTTCGATCGGAGCGGTTCGACGTAATCATCCTGGGCGGAGGAATCAACGGCGCAGGTACCGCCCGGGATCTCGCGTTGCGGTCGCGGATCGCGCAGGTCCCTTGCCGGATCGGGCTCGTCGAGCAGAACCATTTCAGCTCCGGCACCAGCGGTAAGAACTCGCATTTGATTCACGGAGGGTTGCGTTATCTCAAGCAGTTCGACTTTGGTCTGGTGCGGGAGGCGCTCCACGAACGGGCGGTGCTCCTGCGGATCGCGCCGCATCTGGTCGAGCCGCAGCCCTTCCTGATGCCTCTGGCCGGTCTGGGGCGAGAGCTTTTTTACAATTTTGGACTGACGCTCTATGACTGGCTAAGCGGCAACGGCGCGGTCCCGCACCATCGGCGGATTCCACTCGAGCAGGTGCGCCGGCTGGAGCCCGGACTCGCCGTAGCCGGGATGACGGCAGCGGCCGAGTTCTACGATGGACAAGTTCGCTCGGCCCGCCTCGTTCTCGAGAACGTTTTTGAAGCGATCGCCAACGGAGCCGCGTGCGCCAACTACGTCCGGGCTGAAGCCCATCACCGCGATTCGGACGGCGACTGGCGGATACGTCTCGTCGATACTCATTCCGGCGAGACGTTCGAGGCGCGGGCGCGCAGCCTTGTGGATGCCACCGGGCCATGGTCGCATGATCCTGCGCCGCGTCTGGTTCGCGGCTCCCACATAGTTTTTCCCCGGCTGAACCAGAGCGACCATGCCATCGCGTACTTCGAGGAGTCCGGCCGGATCGTCTTTTTCATCCCGTGGGGCGAACGGCGGGACTGTACTCTGATCGGCACCACCGATGTCGATCACATTGGATCGCCGGACGAGGTGCAAATCTCGGCGGAAGAATCCAGCTATCTCCGCTCGATCGCGGCCAGGATATTTCCGGCAAGCGCTCGGCAGGAGCCTCTGGCGACGTTCAGTTCGCTTCGGCCTCTGCTCGCGTCCGCCGGTTCAGCCACTCATGCCACGCGCGAGCATCGGATCTTTCACGATCCCGAGGGCATTCTCCGAATTACCGGCGGGAAGTTTACGACCTATCGAGCGAGGAGGCGGTGGATCTGGTGGCTGGGGAGATCGCTCCGGCTTTGCGCCTGGTGCACGTCACCGCGGATCACGCTTTGAACGGCAACACACGAGAAGCGATCGATACGCTGCTGGCCGCGGCGCCCGCGTTGGCAGAGCGCTACTCGTTGGAACTGGATGACGTCAAGCTTGCGGTCCGTAACTATGGTGTTCTCGCGCCTGCCATGCTGGAGTGCGTCCCTAATCATTGGTCCGGTGGCTTGCCGCAATTTGACTCAGGACGGTTGTATTACGCCGTCAAGCACGAAATGGTGCTTCAGGCCAGAGATTTTTTTGAGTGTTCGACGACTCTGGCCTTCGAAGGCCGCGCCCCCACTCCACTCGTTATTGAGTAGTTCGCGGATCGCTGCGCTTCACCTGAACGCGGCGGCGGCCGTCCTCCAGGTTGTCGTTTGCCTTTTGCTTGGCTGCGTCTCCAATTTTGATATTGTTGACCACCTTCTTCGCGCCGGCGGTCTTCGCCATTCTCGTGGCTGCGCCCTTATGCTGGATCACGTCGGTAGCGCCTTCCCAGGTGGCCACTCCACCTTGTACCCGGACCTTGAACCCATCCTTACCAATCTTCGATTTGTCGAGTTTTGCCTGGATCGCCGCTTCGATAGCCTTGTCTTCCTGAGCGGAAGTGTTCTGCGGCGCGGCTGGCTTGGCCTTCACCTGGCTCTTGTCGTCGGCCGCAAGCGCGGTGACGAGCATCAAAATTCCCACTATGAAACGCCGCACATTCATATAGTCCAAAAGCTGGCGTGATAATCTCAGAGCAATCCCGAAATGACCGGCTCTCTCTTCCGCCGACTGATGCTGCTGGCACTCGTGCTGATCGGGCTGACGCTGTTCGCCGTCGACACCACGCTCACATCCGGCCTCGAACCCAGTCAGATACGTACCCGTGTCTTGGCGATCTGTCTGGTAGCCTCGCTGCTTGCGCTTGGCGTCGGTGCGAATGTTTCACGGAAGCTCAGTCTGCGCGTCCGTCGGTTGAAGACGCTGGCCGCCGGTTTCCCCGGGGGCACTGCGCCGGATCGCCCGAGTATGGATTCAACCGACGAACTTGGATCTCTCGAGCGGTCGCTTGCGGGCGTCGCCATCGAGTTGCGGAAGCTGTTGGACCGTATCCAGCTCGAGTCGGCTCGCCGCGAAGCCATTCTGTCCGGTATGACTGAAGGCGTCCTGGCAGTTGACCACGACTTGCGCGTGACCTTCTGCAACGCCGCGTTTCTCAGGGCTATCAATTTTCGAGGAGCAAATTTTGAGGGGCTCTTTCTATTGGAGATGGTCCGCGATCCGGCTTTGCACGAGTTGCTTCGTTCCGTATTGAACAGCGGCGAATCGCAGAAACTACGGTTCAGGATCTCGGCGGCCTATACCCGCACTTTTGAAGTGAATGCCACTCCGGTGGACATGTCCTCCGGACGCGGCGCGATCGCCATCCTTCACGACATCACGGATCTCGAGCGGCTGGAGCAGGTCCGCAAGGATTTTGTCGCGAACGTATCGCATGAGCTTCGAACGCCGCTGGCCGGAATCATCGGATACTCCGATACGCTCCTCGACGGCGCGCTGGCGGACGTCAAGAACAATCGTCAATTTGTGGAAATCATTCGCACCAACGCGGTCCGCCTCAACAGTATCGCTTCGGACCTGTTGGCCCTATCGGAGCTCGAGTCCGGACTCGAACCCACCGAGCCCGATGTAATTTCGGTCCAGGGCGTGCTCGACGGGGTCTTGCTGACCGTGGAATCGGAAGCTCGTCTTCGGGATGTGCGGCTGATTCGTGAACACATCGAGAACACCTATGTCAGCGGGAGCCGGCTTCGGCTGGAGCAGGCCCTGCTGAATCTGATGGCGAATGCCATCAAGTTCAATCGCCCCGGCGGGGAGGTTCGAGTACGCGCGGAGGATCAAACCGGGCACGTTGCCATCATCATCGCCGACACCGGCGTCGGGATTCCATCGCAGGACGTGCCCCGCATCTTCGAACGCTTTTATCGGGTCGACAAAGCACGTTCCCGGCAAGTCGGCGGTACAGGCTTGGGACTGTCCATCGTGAAGCACGTCGTCGAGCGCATGAAGGGAGCCATTACGGTGGAAAGCCAACTTGGCAAGGGATCGACGTTTACACTCTTATTGCCCTCGACTGAGACGCCACAGCGCGGTCCGTTTCCGTAATCAAATTGTCATGGATCAATGCTATGATTGCGACTCGTGACACCTCGCGCCCCTGAAGCACTCGTCATCGAATTCGAGGATGGAGCCAAAGGCTCCCAAATCATGAAGCTGAGCGGACCACTCACGCTTCAAACGCTGTTCGAATTCCAAGCTGCGGCTCGTAAGGACACCTCGAAGCCAATGATTTTGGACATTTCGGGCGTGCCCTACATGGATTCCGCGGGCTTGGGATCGGTGATCAGCCTGTTCGCTTCCTGCCAACGGACGAATCGTGGCTTCGCGATTATCGGTCTTACCGAACGAATCCGGATCCTGTTCGAAGTCACTCATGTGGATGGTCTTCTCCCGTGTTTCTCCTCCCTTGAAGCGGCAGAAGCTGCCGTGGTCAAGACGGCCTCTTGAGCCCAGCAAACTCATCCCTCGCCGTCCATTTCACATGAATGTCATGTTCTCTTCATGACACGCTCATGTTACTTCTCTAACCTTGGTACCTTCGCACTAATCACCAGCGATTAATTAAGGACCGGGATCTGCTGTGGCCCGGATCCAAATTTGCAACCTAACAGGAGTGAATGGATGACGAAAACACCAGCATGGCGATCTCTGACCCCGCGGCCGTTGTGGCCGCTCATGTTTTGCGCTCTGAGCTGCCTCTTGCCTCTGGGCGCTGCGGAAACGCCTGAGGCCGACCCGGCCGCGGCGGAGGCCGCCACCACTTCCGGGGCTGCGCCTTCGGAAATCGAACAACTCAAGCGCATGTTGCTTGACCAGCAACGCCAGATCGACGAACTCCGCAAGGCTTTGGCGGACAAGAAGACGCCGGAGATCGCCCCTGCACCTGGCAACGCCAACCCAGCGCCAATCACTGCGTCAACCGTCTCATCGGGACCTTTGGCCGCGCATCCGAGCACCGGCGAAGTCGCAAGCACCCGGCCGGTCGTTCCGCCTGCGCCGTCCCCCCTACCCGCACCGTTTGGGCCGCTGCCGGTTGTACCACCGGCTCCCCAGACCGGGCCCGTGGAAGCCTCCTCGCCCCTGCAATTCAAGCTGGGTGATGCTTACTTCACCCCTGTAGGGTTTATGGATATGACGTCAGTCTCCCGATCCACCAACACCGGAAACGGAATCGGCACCAATTTCGGGGGCATTCCTTACGGGAATACGCAGACGGGAAGCTTGACCGAAACGCGTTTCAGCATACAGAACTCGCGCATCGGAATGCGAATCGATGCGCCAGTCAAAGGCTTCAACGTAATGGGATATTGGGAGTCTGACTTTTTGGGTCAGCTCGGAAATCCTCCCAATGGTGGCATCGCCGTCACCAGCAATTCTTACGTCTTTCGGATGCGGCTCTATTGGGTTGATGTCACCAAGGGGAAGTTCGAATTCCTGGCGGGCCAGTCCTGGAGCTTGATGACGCCGAACCGGAAAGGCATATCGCCACTCCCTGGGGATGTCTTCTATTCGCAAGACATGGACGTGAATTACCAATTGGGTCTCGTATGGAGTCGCGTCGGCGGCTACCGCTTTGGATTTCATTTTAGTCCTAAGGCGGTCTTGGGGATCGCGCTCGAAAACTCCGAACCGTATGTCGGCGGCGGGAATGGCGGCAGCGCAATTACTGCCCCTACTGCGATCGCGGGCATCTTGGGAGGTCAGGTGAACAACGGGACCAGCGTGATTTCATCTGCAGCCTTGGTCCCGGACATTATGGCTAAGCTGGCTTTCGATCCGACCAGCAAGTTACATTTCGAAATCGCCGGTGTCGCGATCGCCGACAAGATCGCGGATCCAGCGAGCACCCCGGCGTACCAAACCGACTCGAAGGTGGGCTTCGGCGGATCCATCAATCTTAACTTCGAGCTCTTCAAGAACTTCCGGCTATTAACTAACAACTTCTGGAGTGACGGTGGTGGCCGCTACATTTTCGGCCAGGCTCCAGACTTCATCATCCGCTCCAATGGAAGCCTCTCCCTGGTTCACTCAGCCTCCACGGTAACCGGCTTCGAAGCGACCACCGGCAGAACGCAGTGGTTTGGATACTATGGCGGAGTCTATATCGGTAAAAACCTGTCGCTTGACGCCAACGGCAAAACGCTGATCGGATATGGACCGATCTCCAACGACGGCCAGAATCGGGCTATTCAGGAAATCACCTTTGGCACCAACACGACGCTTGCTCGGGACCCGAAATGGGGCGCCCTCAACCTGATATTCCAATATTCGTATCTCCAACGGAATCCATGGCTTGTGGCGGCTGGCTCACCAACCAACGCGCATCTTGATATGGGATTCTTCGACCTTAGGTACACGCTGCCGGGTTCCGCGCCGACGATCGGACATTAACGTTAATCGTTCTGTAACACAAGACTGAAATAATCGAGGAGGATGTGATGATGACTCGAAGAGCAATCTGGGCAGGCATCGCGCTTGCCCTTTGTACGGGGATTGTATCGGCACAGCAGGTCTTGATCAACGGAGCTGGCGCGACCTTCCCCTATCCCATGTATTCCAAGTGGTTCGATGAATATCACAAGAAATTTCCGACCATACAATTCAACTATCAGTCGATCGGATCTGGGGGTGGGATCCAGCAGGTGACGGCCGGTACGGTCGATTTCGGAGCCAGCGACGGTCCGATGAACGATCAGCAATTGAAAGACTTCAGCGACAAGCACAAATTCGCCGTGCTCCATTTCCCGACCGTGATGGGTGCCGATGTGCCAACCTATAATATACCGGGCGTTACAGCGCAGCTAAACTTCACGCCCGAAGCCCTCGCTGGAATATTTCTCGGCACGATCAAGAAGTGGAACGACCCGGCGATTGCGGGCCCGAACGGCGGCGTAAAGCTCCCGGCGAACGACATTGTCGTCGTCCATCGGTCGGATGGCAGCGGCACGACGTATTGCTGGACGGACTACCTTTCCAAGATCAGCAAGGAATGGGAGACGAAAGCTGGCCGCGGGACCTCCGTCAACTGGCCCGTGGGGCTGGGCGGAAAAGGTAATGAAGGCGTTACGGGGCAAGTGAAACAGACGCCGAATTCCATCGGTTATGTGGAATTGATCTTCGCAGTGCAAAACAAAATGCCCTACGGCAAAGTCAAGAATGCGGCAGGCGAGTTCATCCTCGCCGACTTGGCGAGCGTGACCGCGGCTGCCGCCGGCGCGGCAAAGTCCATGCCGGATGATTTCCGGGTTTCCATCACGAACGCTCCGGGAAAGGGAGTCTATCCGATCTCGACCTTCACCTGGCTGCTGGTCCCGGAAAAGATCGCGGATGCGAATAAGAAAAAGGCAATCAAGGACTTCCTGGCGTGGATGTTGACTACTGGCCAGACGATGACGGAGGCCCTCGCTTACGCTCAATTGCCCAAGGAAGTGGTGGCCAAAGAAACGAAGGCTCTCGCCAAAATTCAGTAACTTTTTAGGCCCGTCCAGCGAATGTCCGCGACCCCAACGACCGTGATGGCTGCCCGCCCCTCCAGGCGGGCTCGGTCTTTTGCGGAGCGCCTTCGCAGTGGGGATGAAGCCGCCTATGCGGTCACGTTCATCTGCGCGGCGAGCGTGGTTCTGATTACCGCACTGCTGGTGTTCGAACTCTATCTGAACTCTGCCCCTTCCCGCACTAAATTCGGTTGGACTTTCCTCTATTCCTCGGTTTGGGACCCGGTCGCCGGCCAGTTTGGAGCTCTTCCGTTTATCTACGGAACGCTGGTGACTTCGGGGCTGGCCCTTCTATTCGGAATTCCGCTGGGAGTCGGAGCGGCGATCTTTCTGGCGGAGCTGGCGCCGCCCCGAATTTCCGATGCGCTCACCTTCCTGATCGAGTTGCTCGCGGCTGTCCCCAGCGTCATCATCGGGCTGCTGGGCGTATTCGTCATGATCCCCATGCTGCGCGCCGCCGAGCCGGCGATTCGCGCCGTGCTCGGCTGGAGCCCGCTCTTTTCAGGACCGTTCTATGGCGTCAGCCTCTTCACGGCGGGCGTCGTGCTCGCACTGATGATTCTGCCGTTCATTATTTCGATTTCGCGGGAAGTGATTCTGTCCGTTCCCAACGATCAGCGCGAAGCCGCGCTGGCCCTGGGAGCGACTCGTTGGGAGACCACTTGGGATGCCGTGGTCCCGTTCGCGCGCAAGGGAATCATGGGCTCGATTTTTCTGGCGCTGGCGCGCTCGCTGGGCGAAACCATGGCCGTGACCATGGTGGTCGGAAATGATCCCAAGATCAACCATTCGTTATTCGCGCCCGGATACTCCATCGCCGCCGTGATCGCGAACGAATTTACCGAAGCGACGGGCGATCTTTACCAGGGCGCGCTGATCGAGCTGGGGTTGGTGTTATTCGCCTTGACCATCATCATCAACGGCGTGGCGCGTTTGCTGGTGATGGGGACTACGAAGAAAGGGGAGGCTTGATGTCGTTCCACTTGGCCCGGCGAAAAGCCGTGAACGTGGTAATGCTCAGCCTGACCGCCTTGTGTACGCTGGTGGCTGTGGGAGTGCTGGTTTTCATTCTGGGGTATCTTTTCGTGCACGGCGCCCGGAGCCTGAACTGGAATTTCTTCACGAAACTGCCGACCCCGGTCGGCGAGTCGGGGGGCGGCATGGCGAACGCCATCCTCGGCAGCGCCAAACTGCTGCTGCTCGCCACGGTGGTGGGCGTTCCGATTGGATTCCTCGGTGGCGTATACCTCGCCGAGTTCGGCGGAGCCACCTTTTCATTCTTTGTCCGGTACACGACGGACCTGCTCAACGGTGTTCCCTCGATTGTGATGGGAATTTTCGCCTACACGCTGATCGTTCTGCCGCAAAAGCATTTTTCGACCCTGGCGGGCGGCCTCGCGTTAGGCGTCATGATGATCCCGATCGCGATCCGGAGTTCGGAAGAGTTCCTGCGGGCGGTGCCCCTGTCGCTGCGTGAGGGGGCCATGGCGCTGGGCGCTTCTAAAGCCAAATCCATCTTCACGGTGGTGGTTCCCGCGGCGAAGCACGGTATCCTCACCGGGATCATGCTCAATCTCGCCCGAGTCGCCGGGGAAACCGCTCCGCTGCTCTTCACCAGTTTCGGCAATCGTTTTTGGAGCCCCGGGTGGGAACAGCCCACGGCGGCGCTGCCGGTCATGATTTATACCTACGCGGTAGCTCCGTACGACGATTGGCACCAGCAGGCGTGGGCCGCTGGTTTTGTGTTGCTCAGTCTTGTGCTCGCGGTAAACATAGTTGCGCGACTCATTCTCTCGAAACGAGTCGTAGCCAGGTGATAAAAATGCAAGCTCCCAGTCGACAACCCTCCACTCCTGACCTAGCGGTGACGATGCCGAACATCAGTCCACCGGCCAGCGGGGAGAGTCATTCCGCGGCGGAATCCGCCGCGAAGCTGAGCGCTACCAGTCTTAATTTCTTCTACGGTAGTTTTCAGGCACTGCAGGGGATCTCCATGCAGGTCTATGACAAGAAAGTGACTGCGTTCATCGGGCCGTCCGGATGCGGCAAGTCCACGTTTCTGCGGACACTGAACCGCATGAACGAAACCGTGCGGAACAGCCGGGTGGAGGGTGAAATTCTTCTGGACGGCGAAAACATATTCGACCTGGAGGTATCGCAGCTCCGCCGCCGCGTTGGAATGGTGTTTCAGCGGTCGAATCCGTTCCCTAAGTCGATCTTTGAAAACATCGCCTACGGGCCGCGGATCAACGGGTTCGCGAAAAGCCGGGGTACTCTTCGCGAGGTGGTAGAGCAGAGCCTGCGCCGGTCCGCGTTGTGGGACGAGGTGAAGGATAAGCTGAACGAATCCGCTTACAGTTTGTCCGGCGGACAGCAGCAGCGGCTCTGCATCGCGCGTGCGCTGGCGGTGAACCCCGAAGTCCTGCTTCTGGACGAACCCTGCTCGGCGCTCGATCCAATCGCTACCGCAAAGATTGAAGACCTGATCTTTCAGCTTAAAGATAGCTGCACCATTGTTATCGTCACGCATAACATGCAGCAAGCGGCGCGTGTCGCCGATTACACAGGGTTTTTCCTGCTCGGCCGGCTGATTGAGTTTGACAGCACGACCGTAATCTTCAAGACCCCTAACAAGCGAGAAACGGAAGACTACGTTACGGGCAGATTTGGTTGATCGTGAGTCGTGAGGCTTAACCAGTGCGTCATTTTGTCGAAGAGTTGGAACAACTAAAGACCAAGCTCCTGGAGATGAGTTCGCTCGTTGAGGCGGCTATCCAGCGCAGCATCAGCGCGGTGATTCATAAAGACCGCAGCGCGGCCGAGCAGGTCTTCCGCAATGAAGAGCGGATCAATGAAATCGAGATCGAGATCGACGAGTTCGCCATCAACCTGCTCGCGCTGCAGCAGCCCATGGCGGCGGACCTGCGGCTAATTGTCGCGGCGTTGAAGATCAATACAGACCTGGAGCGCATGGGTGATCTATCGGTGAACATTGCCCAGCGCGCGACTTCACTGATGGAGGAGCCGGTCATCAAACCGATGATCGATATCCCGCACATCGCTGGTCTGGTCCAGTCGATGGTGCGCAAGGCTCTGGACGCCTTCGTTAGCCGGGATGCGGACCTGGCGCGCAGCGTGCTGGCGTCCGACGACGCCGTGGACAGCCTCCGCAGCGCGTGTTACCACGAGTTGGTCAGTTTCATGGAGAAGGATCCGCAGAATATACGCCAGGCTTTGGATCTGCTGGCGGTGACTCGCAACTTGGAGCGTATCGCGGACCACTCCACGAACATCGCCGAGGATGTTTTGTTCCTAGTGAAAGGCGTCGACGTGCGGCATCGGTCTGAGGTCAGTCACTTAGGCTAGAGCACCGCTCCCTAACGGTCGCGGCTCGGAAACGCCGTACCGAGCCCCGACCGTAAGGGAGTGGGTGCCCGTCACATCACCAGCAGAGCCTTTCCGACTACCTTGCGGTCTGCCAGATCCCGCGGCGCTTGCAGCGCATCCGAACGGCTGGCCGGATCTTGCCAGCCCGATACATCTCCATAATCGCTGTGTGCACTGCCGCCGAACATTCGGGATGGCTTTGGCGCATGGCCGCCCCACAACACGCCGACCAAGGACGTCTTTTTTCTAGAAGGGACGATTCGCGGCGATCGCCGGAATCCGCCCGCTAGCGAAGCCGACGACCAGCAGCCTGCCTTCGGACCCAATGCAGTTGGTGGAAGCTACGGCGAAAAACTCAATTACCAGAGCGACAGCCAAGGGTCTTCAGGTTTCGGCCGTGAAGCGCTACGCAAAAGTTCCATTGCGTGGGGGAGAAGGGTGCCTTCCTTCGAAAAGACGTTTACCCTGCAGGTGCCGTCGTCAACAGAGAATCTGTCCATCATTCGCGCTTTTGTGACCGGAATCGGTGAAGCCGGCCTCGGTGCAAGCGACGTAGCCAGGTTGGAACTTGCCGTGGACGAGGGTTGCGCCAAGAGCTCATCTTAGCCCGCAAATCCGGGGGCGGCGTCTGATGCGAAGCTTCATGGACGAAGTTCGGTACGAAATCGTCCCCGGCGAAAAGAACGTGCTCCGCGTCAAGCGCCTGTACAAAGGGATTGGCGCGCTCGATACCGGCCCCTGCCGGAGTCGCCCGCGACAGCGGCTTCCGTACGACAATACTGAAAGGATGAGTGAGGCCGTCGGAACGTTCGAATTTCCGATTCTGGTGGAATACGCCGACATTGATGAAATCGGTCATGTCAACAACGTCACCTACGTTCGGTGGGTTCAGGATGCAGCGGTCGCGCACTGGAAGGCAGCCGCTCCCGCCGACGAACTTGCCAGACTTCTCTGGATCGTTTTGCGCCATGAGATCGACTACAAGCAGGCCGCGTATTGGGGCGACGATATCGTGGCAAAAACGTGGGTCGGGGCGGCGTCGCAATTTCGCTTCGAGCGTCACACCGAAATAATTCGTCTCAGCGATCGCTGCGTGCTCGCGCGGGCGCGTACGATCTGGTGTCCCATTGACACCACAACAAGAAGACCCACGCTCGTGACCCCGGAAGTGAGAACTAGGTTCTCAGTTGCTGAAGGCGATCCGCGTTAATCAACGCTCCGGCATGGGGCAGAACGCCCCGGCCGAAAAACCTTCTGACTCGGCGCCGGGTCCTCGACCTCGTCGAGCGTAATGGTTTCCAGCTCGCCCCAAGCACGGACGCGCCAGG
>JBEKBK010000075.1:0-41084 GCA_050015435.1 Bryobacteraceae bacterium | reverse complement strand
TCTGTCCCTCGGTCGCTCCGCTGACCTTGGAGTTACATGGGCGAGGGCTGCAGGTTGCTCAGCGATACGGTTATCAGATTTTCGATGCGCTGGTGATCGCGGCCGCACTCGATGCGGGTTCCAGCACGCTCTACACGGAAGATATGCAGGACGGCCAAAGAATCGAAACTCTTACTATCCGCAATCCGTTCTCAGTTACGCGATAGGGCAGACGAGCCGCAGCAATTCTCGACGCTTCAGGCCGGAATGCGGATTTCTTTGATCTCGAAAGGGTCTCGGCCCGGCGCAGTTCCTTGCTCTTCGAGCATCATTCGATAGGCATCGCGGACGTTGTGTTCTAACTCTTCAAGGGTGGCGCCTTGGCTGAATACACCAGGCACCTATGGAAGGCAGCTCAAGCTGAAGACGAAGGGACATACTTTGGTGGAGGCGTGTAACCGAGGTAGGCCTAGCCGGCTTGGAGACAACCTTCCGCAGCTTCGCGAACGTTCGCCAGCAGATCGTCCATCGTCTCGCCTTGGGTGGCGCAACCTGGGATGGCCGGAACTTCGGCCCAGTATCCGCCCTCCTCGGCTTGGTGGACGACAACACTGACCTTCATAGATCGTTGGTGGAGGCGGCGGGAGTTGAACCCGCGTCCGAGAAAGTCTACCGCGAAAAGACTACGTGCGTTTCCGATTCGTTATTTTTCGTCCGCCCCATGCGGAACCGGCAAGAGGGAGGCGGCTTAGCTCGATTAGTGTCGGCTTTCGGCTACGAGCAGAAGCCTTGGACCCAATCCTGCAAAATGACGCCCTTAAACCGCGTGCAGGCCCTGCGGCTCAGGACGGCTACTTAATTAATTAAGCAGCGTATGCAAACTGCTGATTGGCAGTTGTTGTTTTCCGATCGTTTTACGGGAGCTCGGAACCCGGCACGACTTCCCACGCTAGATGCAATCCCGTCGAATCCGTTGCGCCCCCTTTCTTTTTCAGTTTACCATCTTAGCCAAGCGAGCCCTTGTCATACGAAAATAGTTACTAGGATATGCCGCGAACGGTTGCCATACCCGACACCGAGACTGCTCAGCGCGAACGGCTCACTCCGCTATTCCACGTCGTGCTGCTCGATGATGACGATCACACCTACGACTACGTGATCGAAATGCTCGGGAAGATTTTTCTCCTGCCCGTGGAAGCGGCGTTTCATCACGCCGTCGAAGTCGACACCACCGGCCGAACCATCGTCATGACCTGCGAGCGCGAGCAGGCCGAGTTCGGCCGGGATCAGATCCATTCCTACGGTGCCGATCCTCGCATGGCGAAGTCGAAGGGCTCCATGAAGGCGATCATCGAACCGGCTCCCGGCTAGACCATTTCTTGATTTTGCGTCGACCAGTTTCGTACGGCTTGTAACAGTGCTTTCAACGGAGTGCGCTAGCTGGGACGGTCTATGCTATCCCTGAAACTGGTCTAACGGTACGCGATAAAGAAGAGCCGCCGGAACGGAAACAGAACCTTCCCGCTAGGCCGCGGCGGATACGAGCGTTTGTAACGATCGAGAAGCAACGCTTCGAACTGTTGCCGCTCTTCGTCCGAACGCAGCGCTTCCAGATATGGGCGAAACCCGGTTCCGCGAAACCAGTCGAGAACCGCTTCGGGTCCCGCAACGATGTGGTAGTAAATGGTCTCCCACAGATCCATTCTCGATGCGATGGGCCCGAGCAGATCGTAATAAAACGATGCGGGGTGCTTGGTCAGCGCGTTCCGTGCGCCTTCCATGCGGGCATTCCACGCAGGGTCTCGCGAGACCTCGACAATCTCGCCGTGCAAGGGCGATTCGTAATGCGCGGGCATTTGCACCGCTAACGCGCCGCCCGGTGCAACCTGGTCAAATATGCGTCTGCACACCGTTTCGTGATCGGAAACCCACTGAAGCGTAGCATTGGAAAAGATCAGGTCGAAGGGCTCATCGGCTTTCCAGGAATGAACATCGCCGAGCAGCCAGGTCCGTTCCGGATACGTCTTACGAGCGGCTTCGATCATCTCGGGCGACCGGTCCAACCCGGCCACGGTCGCTTCCGGCCATTGCTTCCACAGGGGTTCCGTGCTGTTACCGGGACCGCAGCCGATATCAATGATCCTTCGCGGATTCTCGATTTGAATGCGCCGGATCAGGTCGAGGCTCGGTTGGGTCCGCTCGCTGGCGAACTTGAGATAGAGCCCGGCATCCCACCGCATCTACTCGGGCTTGCCCGCTAAATAGTATCCGTCGCGAGTCCGGACTTTCAAATACGGCTTGTCCACGGTCACAACAATCTGGTGAAAGCCTGCTTCGTCCTGAGTGGTCGGGGAATACAAGAGGAAGTATTGGCTATGCAGCTCCTCCCCAAGCGTTGAGATATCCCGCTCCAGAGCCTTCTGGGTCTTGAAGCCGAATTGCTTTCCACCGGTGTATTTTGTGTAGATGTCCAGCGGATCCGCGATGAATACTCCTTTGGCGGCCAGGAAGACGTCCTTAATCGCCGGAACCCAGTTGCCCATTTCCATCTGATCATCGGTAGTCTGGGTGTTGATCACCCCCGCAGGCAACTGCTGGGCTCCTGGAGGGAGGTTGCTAGGACGGTTTGGCTGGGCCTTAGAAGTGAGAGCCGCCACCAACTGCGAAATGTTCACGGTGTAGATGACCACATTCGCGAACTCACTGGCCGAAAGAACCTCGCGAACTTTCATCTCGCTGCCCTTGTCCCGATTTTCGGCGATCATCACCAACACCCGCCTCCGCGAGGCCGGACGATCGCGCAACAGGTTGATCGCTTTCATGGCAGCATCGTTGAGATTGCTCGAATAGCTGCCGACCCTGAGCTTTTGGAATGCCGCATCGATTTTGGCCGGCTCCGACGTAAAATCTGTCAACGTCTGCACGCGGTGATCAAAAGCGAGGATCGCCAATTCACCGTTATCCCCGAGTACCATGGATTCGAAGACGCTGCTCAGTCTCTTGATCTGCGGAAGAATCTTCTCGACGTCGTTGTTGGCCTGAATCGCCACGACCATCGAAAGAGGGTGGCTTAAGACGTCCTCATCCACCTTTTGAACCTTCCCGTTATCCGTCAAATGAAAGTCCAGGGGGCTGAGGCCGTTGACGTAACTTCCGTCGTGGTCGGTTACGGTCACAGGGACCAGCACGTATTTGAAGGTCGTACGAATGACCGAATCAGGATCATCCGGTTTGGACTGGTCAGGTTTGGGTGGTTCCTGAGCTGCCAGAAGTCCCGCTACACACAGCAACGAAAGCAATCTCTTCATGTGTACCTCGTTGGATGCCCGGTTGAAGACGCGGGTTTCGGATCGTGTTCCGTATATCCATGTAACAAATCGACTACATGCGGAACCAGAGCCGCAACCGCATTTAATGAATCTACCGCACCTCGGGGGGATCCTGGTAAATTGACGATCAGGGTACCGCCCCGCGTGAACGCGCCACCGCGCGAAAGTGGCGCAAACTTCGTACTCTTAAGTCCTTCGCTGCGCATTAGTTCGCCGAATCCTGGAATTTCGCGATGAGCGATTTGGCGCACCGCCTCGGGCGTCACGTCCCGGGGCGCAACTCCGGTACCGCCTGTGGTCAGGACTACGTCGACCGAGCCGTCATCGGCCAGGGTTCGCAAGACCGTGGCGATCCCGTCGATGCTGTCTTCAACTAACCGCATTTCACTCACTTCCCAGCCAAGTTCGCCGGATCGCGCCTTTAGCGCCGGCCCAGAACGGTCCTCGCGAGTACCGGCGACCGCGGAATCGCTGATGGTAACAATCGCCACCCGGATCACCGCCGGTAATCCCCGCTCTTTCCACCTGTTTTCTCCAGCAAGTAGAGGTCCTGAATCTCGATACCCTTATCGAGAGCCTTGGTCATGTCATAAATTGTCAGTGCGGCGACTGCCGCGGCGGTCAAGGCCTCCATTTCGACGCCGGTGGGTCCGGTGGTGGTCACAGTGGCTTGGATGCGAACCCCCCGCGATTCGACGGAAGTTTCGACATCGACATGCGAAAGCATCAACGGATGACACATAGGGATCAGATCCGAAGTCCGTTTGGCTGCCAGGATGCCTGCAACACGTGCTATCTCCAGCGGATCGCCTTTAGGATTGTCCGGAAGCTTCTTCAAGACGGACGGGCGGATGCGGACAAAACCATGCGCGATTGCCGTCCGCTTGGTTGCGACCTTGGCGGACACGTCCACCATCCGCGCGCGGCCCGCATCGTCATAGTGGGACAACCCAGAAGGCTTCTTCATTTGACCGGCACTATTTGAGCAGTACTCGTATATCGTCGCCGACCTTCCAAGATTCCCGGTCCGCGTCCGCAACCAGAAACGCTTTCGCTCTGGCAAGTGACGGTATATCGCCGGATCCCTGCCAAGGCTCAGGTGTGACGTTTGATCCACACTCGCTCAGATGGGCGGGCAAGAACCGGGTCAAGCCCGGCTTATGATGAAATTCGCGAGTGAGCGCCGCCCGGAGCAATGGCAACGGGGCCTCCGTGCAGCCGCTCAGCCGATCGATGGCGGCTCGTGCGAAGAGCTCAAACGTAACCATGGTCGATGCCGGATTCCCCGGCAATCCGAAGAAGCATTTGCCGGCCACCGAGCCAAATACAAGCGGCTGGCCGGGTTGGATCAGCACCCGATCGAAAAAGAAACGTGCTCCGAACTCAGCGAGCACCCGCTCGACGATGTCGTACTTGCCGGCCGACACGCCGCCGGAAAGCAGGAGCAAATCCGACTCCAGGCCGCGCTCGATGAGGGCGCGAGTCGACGATTCATTGTCGCGGGCGATCGGCAGAATTTCAGGAATCCCGCCGGCCCGCCGCACCTGGCAGGCAAGCGACCATGCATTAGAGTTTCGGATCTGAAATTCGAGCGGGGTTTCACCGGCCTCGACAATCTCGTCGCCGGTCGGCAAGATCGCCACACGGGGTTGCCGGAACACCCGGACGCATTGACGCCCCACCATCGCCATTAGTGCGATCTCGGCAAATCCGATCCGCTTGCCGGCTGCAAGCACTGCTTCACCCGCATGCGCCTCGGTACCGCGCGGCGTGAAATTATCGCCGGGGTTGGGAGCTCGGTCGGTTTGCACGCGATCTCCGCTGCGTTCCGTATGCTCCACCATCACGACAGCATCGGCCCCTTCAGGAAGCGGCGCGCCGGTCATGATCTCCACCGCTTCGCCCGGTCCGACAGAGCCGCGAAAAACCTCACCCGCGCGCACTTCGCCCATCACGCGAAGTTCTCCTGGCAAGTCGGCGGAACGAACGGCAAATCCGTCGCGGGCGGATCGCGCGAAGGGCGGGTAATCGCGGTCGGCGGCAACGTACTCAGCCAGCACCCTGCCAGGGCTTTCGAGCACCGGAACCTGTTCGCTTCCGTCAAGCGCACTGACTTCGCGCAAGACGCACTCGCGGGCCTGTTCGAACGTGAATGCCACTACAGAGTAGTGTACCTGCGGATGGCGGTCGCATGTCCGGTGGATTCGTCCACTTCGACGATCACGGCGTGCAACTCGGCGCCGTGCCGGGCGGCTTCCATTCGTACTGGCAACTGTGTAAGGAACCGCTGCAGAACGATGGATTTGTCCACTCCAATGACCGATTGATAAGGGCCGGTCATGCCCACGTCGGTTTGGTAGCCCGTGCCGTTGGGCAGAATGCGCGTATCCGCGGTGGGGATGTGCGTATGCGTGCCGAGAACGGCCGAGACGCGCCCGTCGAGATACCAACCCATGGCGACCTTTTCGCTAGTTAGCTCGGCGTGGAAATCGAGGAGCCGAACCTTCACCGAAGCCGGGAGCGCCGCGAGCAGCGCATCCGCTTTCCGGAACGGACAATCGGTTTGCGGCATGTACACGCGCCCTTGCAGATTCAAAACCGCGCACTCGACGCCGTTGCGGGCCTGGACCACTACCATGCCACTGCCGGGCAGCTCGTCCACATAGTTTCCAGGACGCAGAAGACGAGGCTGGCGAGGGAGGTAATCGTAGATTTCGCGCTTGTCCCAGGCGTGATTGCCGGTGGTGATCACGTCCAGCCCGTAGTTGAACAGTTCGTCGGCGAGCTGCGGCGTGATCCCAAAACCGCCGGCCGCGTTTTCGCCGTTGGCAATGCTCAGGTCAATCTTCTCAGCGGCGACGATATCCCGCAGATGCCGCGCGACCAGCGTTCGGCCTGGCGAGGCGAAGATGTCCCCGATGAACAGAAGGTTTGTCATTTGTAGTGGCGGCCACGCGTCCGCCGGGGAAGGAAAAAGGAGCGCACCACCAAGCCGTCCTAGCCTCCGTCATTTTGACCCCAAACTCACAGGGGGGAATCCTCCGCGCACCTTCAGGCTTCTCCATGGCGGTTATCCGCCGGAGCTTGCTCACCGGCACGAATTCGAGTTAGATTCCAATGACACAAATAGGATCAATTTTTTGGAGACCGCACACCAACCCAGCAGGAACGCTCCTTGATGATAATAACAGGCTTCCGCGATTTCGGCGAGAACTTTGCGAAACTCATTTGACGTAGCACTTTCGTTTTGGAGATCTAATCTGATGTGCCCTAAGTACTAAGATGTTTGCCCTACTAACGGCGTAGAATGTTGGGGAGTGGGTCGCGCCGTTCAAATCTGTCTTCTGTCTACATTGCGCTAATAGCATTAACTCTGCTATTGGGCCAGGCGCCGGCCGCACAGGGGTCGATCTTTCCTGACGACGGCGAGAAGCCTAATCGGGAGAATAGCCGGGAATGGCTGGAAGCTGTTTGTCCAGGCCGCGTGGAAATGGGCGATGGGATCGGATGTGGAAAGTATTGCCCACCGTTCACAGGTATGGGGCAGGCCGCCGATTATTTCGACGGGTGGTCACTATCCTCGATCACTCGCGGACACTTCCTTTCTCCTACTAGGCGGGAGTCGAAACTTCCCAATGCCACAAGATCCAGCTCCGGAGCTCGCGTGAAATTCTGGTATGCCTGGGCGGGTACGGAGGGCAAGGCAACAACTCGACCGCACAGCGACGATGCTGTCATCGCCACGTCAGGATGCGAGCCCCACACACAAAACTTCGGAGGTACGATTCTGCTCACCCGGAAAGCCGGGCGGTGGACCATGTTGTGGTACAAGGGAGCTATCGTCTTGACTTCACTTTTGGTGGACGCCACTACAAGATGACTCGATCCAGCACTGCGGAGTGGAAGGCTGCACAGCAATAGGCGATTCGCTACAGCAGCTCTTCCCTGCCCGCCTTCTCCAGCCGCTTGACCAACTCGCCCACTTCCTGTGCGCGGCTCCGGTCGGCGACCAGGAGCGCGTCCGGGGTATCGATAATGATCAAATCCTTCACGCCCAGTAGCGCCACCAGCTTTTTCTCCGCATGAACGTAATTCCCGGTACTCGATTCGATCAGCGCATCGGCAAGACAAGCGTTCCCGTGAGCATCGCGCTTCTCCAGTTCGTAAACGGCGTTCCAGCTTCCCACATCATTCCAGCCGATATCGCCAGCGGGAAGGCCGACGACGTTCGAGGCGCGCTCGAGCACCGCATAGTCGATCGAAATATTCTCACATTGCGGAAAGGTCTCCTGGAGCCGCGGCGCGAATTGCCGGCCGCGAAAGGACGGGAGACCAGCCAACAAGCCGGCAGTCTTTGGTAGGAAACGATCCAACGCGTCGAGCAGGACGGAAGTGCGCCAGAAGAACATCCCCGCGTTCCAGTAGAAGTGTCCAGCGGCCAGAAAACGTTCCGCCGTTGCGAGATCCGGCTTCTCCCGAAAACTTACCACCGGGGCCGGCGTCAGCCCGCCTGGGGCAACCCCCTGCGGAAATTCGACATAACCGTAACCAGTCTCCGGCCAGCGCGGCTGAATCCCGATGACAACAATCTTGCCGGAATTTGCAGCGCGAAATGCAGGCTTGAGCAGGCGCACATAAGCGGAAGGCCGTTGGATCACGTGATCCGCCGGAAAAACGCCCATCACAGCTTCCGGATCGATCGAGTGCAAGATTCGCGCCGCGAGTCCGATAGCGGGCGCCGTGTTCCGCTGCGCGGGCTCCGCCATGATCTGGCGCTTGGGCACCTCTGGAAGCTGCCGGACGATCTCGTCATGGAGGTGGTGATTCGTCATGACCCAAATCCTGTCCGGAGGCAGAACCGCCCGGAGACGATCCACGGTCTGTTGAATCAGCGATCGCTCACCGAAGAAACGGAGCACCTGTTTGGCGCGGCTTCTGCGGCTGCGGGGCCAGAAACGCGTACCACGGCCTCCGGCGAGGATCAGCCCATACAGGTGAGACATGCCGTGACGGCTACTGAACCGGATAGCCGCGCACGAGCATCAGTTCTCGATCCCAGCGAGTCTTGAAGAAAAAGTTCTTCGCCAGGTCGATAAAGTGGTTCGCATTGTAATCGACCCAGTCTTCCGTGGGAGCGTCGTACGACCAGAAAATCAGCAGCGGCTTGCCGATGATATTCTCCCTCGGCACAAAACCCCAATAGCGGCTATCCAGCGAGTTGTCGCGATTGTCTCCCATCGCGAAATAATGGCCCGGCGGAACCACCAAGTCTCCATCGACGACCTGGTGCGCGAAATCCTCGCGTGCGCGCTCCATTACCGACGGGTCCTCCATCGCCGAACCGTTGGGAAAGTTGTCGCGATAGCTCAAGGTCCGGGGATCAACATGCTGCGCGTACGGCTCGTTGGTGAGCGCTTTCCCGTTCAAGTAAACGACCTTGTTCACCAGATGAATGTGGTCACCCGGAACCCCCATCACGCGCTTCACGTAATTCTGCGAGATGTCGACGGGATAGCGGAACACGATAATATCGCCGCGCTTGGGCTCGACGTACGGCAGAAGGTGACGGCTGAAGGAATCCGTCGGCGCGTAGGAAAGCTTATCCACCAGTAGGTGATCGCCGACCCGGACCGTCGTATCCATGGAAGGCGTTGGGACGATAAACGCTTGAACCAGCGTGGTGGTCCCGAACAAAAGGATCACGATGTTGAGACTCCACTCGGTGACGAAGTCCCGCGTGGCTTGAACGTATTTACTCATTTGGCTTGAACTGGATATCCGTGAAGCAGCATGAAGGTCCGGCGCCAGCGCGTTTTAGCGAAGAAGTTCTGCGCCAGATCGAAGATGTGGTCGAGGCTGATCGAGGAATTGTTGAGACGGTCGGTTGACGTGTCGTAAGACCAGTAAATGATCAGCGGCTTCCCGATGATGTTCTCGCGAGGAACAAAACCCCAATACCGGCTGTCGAGCGAGGAATCGCGGTTGTCCCCCATCGCGAAATAGTAGCCCGGTGGAACGACCACTTCCCCGTTCTCCACGTGGTGCTGCAGCATATCCAGCGCACCTGGATAGACGTTCGCGTTCGGTTCACTGGGGAAATTGTCGCGGTAGGAGTCGATGTATTCGGTCTTGTTTACCTTGTAGGGTTCGTCAAGCTTCACGCCGTTGAGAAACAACTCTTTGTTCACCATGCGAATCCGGTCGCCGGGGACGCCCATGCAGCGCTTGACGAACGTCTGCGTGATGTCCACCGGATAACGAAAGACGATGATGTCGCCGCGTTTCGGTTCGGCGTATGGCAGAAGATGACGGCTGATGGGGCCGCCGGGGGCGTCAGCGAGTTTGTCCACCAGCAGGTGATCGCCAACCAGAAGCGTATCTTCCATTGACCCGGTGGGGATCACGAAAGCCTGGACCAGGAAGGTGGTCAGGAACAGGAGCAGGAGGATCGTGATGGTCCACTCGGCAATCGTTCCACGCGGCGCTTCGTGCTGGACTATCTCGTGATGCGTCTGTTCAGGAACTGCTTCGGGAACCGATACGGGGAGAGCGACGGAATCCGTGGTGTTTTCGGGGCTCACTGGTACCATCTTAGCTGTTCCGTGAGCCGCCCTGCAGGCCGGGCCGCCACTTGGGGAAAGCGGGCCCTACAGCTTGAAATCGAAACCAAGCGTGGTGATGGCTTTAGCCGGCGCTCCATCCTCCATGAAGGGCTTGAACTTCCATTTTTTCAAGGCATCGATAGCCGCGGGCCGCAGCAACTCATGCCCCGAAACTACCCTCACCTCGCCGACGCTGCCGTCGGGTTCGATCGTAAATTCGAGTTCGACGCGGCCAGCCACGCGCGCCTGTTTGGCGATCGCGGGGTAATCCGGCTGCGCCCTCGCAACCGCCTGTCTTAGGGCATCCGGGGTTCTAACGCGGAGTTCCGCTTGGGAAACTCCGTAAAAGCACAGGAATAAAAAGGGAAACATTGCAACACGGGCGGATCGGATCAATTGGGTTCTCCTTTAAGGCTCAGTTCACGGACAGGGCTCTTATCGGAAGAGGAGAAACCTCCTTGAGCGGGCGGGTAAAGAATTAGTAGGCTGAACGCTCGAAACTCTCGTCTGGGACACGGGCGCGGCGGCGCCGGCTTCCCGGCCACTCCAGGCGCATATCCTTGCAGATCTCATCCAGCATGTCCACGGTGCAAGTTTTCTGCTCCATGGCAAACGCAGTTAACAGCAGGTTGTCGCAGATCGCATTGATCACGCGGGGAATCCCCTGCGCCCGCACGTGGACCTGGGCCATCAACTCCTCGGAGAAGATGGTCTGATCGGGCATGCCCGCGCGTTCGAGCCGGGATTGAATGTAATCCACGGCGTCACGCAACGTAAACGGCTGCAGATTACAGCGCAGTACGATGCGTTGCTTGAGCTGCCGGAGGTTCGGGGCGTCCAGCTTGCGATCGAGTTCGGGCTGCCCGGCGAGAATGATCTGCAGGAGCTTGCCGTTGCGGTTCTCCAGGTTACCCAGAAGGCGGATCTCCTCGAGCACTTCCCATTCAAGATTATGCGCTTCGTCCACGATCAGGACCACCGTGCGGCCCTCCTGGGCTTGCTCGACCAGCAATTGATTGAGCGCGAACAGTACCTCGGTCTTCGAGGTCCTGGTGGCCGGCAGGTCCAGATCGTAGGCAATCATCTCGAAGAACTGCTCAGAGTTGATCCTGGAATTGAAAATAAACGCAAACTCGATATACTGCGACTCCAAATAGTCGCGCAGGCATTCGAGCATGGTCGTCTTGCCGGTCCCGACCTCGCCCGAAAGAACGATAAACCCTTTGCGTGCCTGCACGCCGTAAACCAGATTCGCAAGCGCTTCCTCGTGCTGCTCGCTCCGATAGAAAAAAGCAGGATCGGGACTTAAGCTAAACGGGCTCTCCGAGAAACCAAAAAAAGCATTGTACATGTTGGCGAACCGCCTCCAGCTGGGGCTTAAACCCTCTCTTACTTTGTACTTATCGATAGTACCATGCAAATCCGTGAGTTCAAACGGTTTTTAGCTAGCGTATAGTACCAGGGAGACATAGGAGAAACCCCCTATAGGTAGGCCCTAGGGTATAGAACCAACCACCCTTAGCACCTACGGGTACTGTGGCCCTTCGAGCCACTCTTCAAGAGGCCCGCTCATCACCCGACGAACCTCGATCGGCATATTTGCGGGGACTCCTCCCGGACCGGGAGCCGTGGATGCCCTGGCGGCAAGCGCGCAGGCCTGTTCGACGATCCAGTAGCCCACAAGAAATTCCTTGGATTCAGCGAAAACTCCATCCGTGACCGGCCAGCCATCCTTCCCGGCTCGCACGATCGTAGCCTCTCTCGGATCCGCCACGCCTTCGGTGTACACCAGTTCTCCCGATTCGCGAATCGCCTGGTTGAAATTGTGCATGAACGCGATGTGCGCCTGAATATCCGCCTTGGGCCACGCGCGCATTGTATCGTAACCTGTCCGCGGGCAATTCATCATCAAAATGTATTTCATGTCTTTTCTCCTTCCGTTTATCGCACGGTTTGTGTGTTTTCATACAGGAGTCGGAGCGCAGGCCGCATTCTCGACATTCCGGAGAAGAAAATTCCAAGAGAAGAATTGATGGACATTTCTTCGCGCGCCGTGTCGATTTTGTGATTCCCGGATCGACGTTTCTTCGGAGGTTCGAAGATGGGCGCCGATGCACTTCTATTGGAAAATTGCCTCGATTGGGCAGCCGCGTGCGAGGTTCAGCAGCCATCTATGAGGGATCTCGCCGCACCCATCGACTCGTTGGATTACAGCGCATCGTGCCGGCAAGTGCATCAACTGGTCGGCGATTGCTATGATTTTGTCCCGCTCCCGGACCAACGCCTGAGCTTCACTATCGGAGACGCTTCCGGCAAAGGTCTCGCCGCTGCATTGATGATCTCGAACGTCCAGTCGTCGATCCGCACGGCAGCTCTATTTGCGGGAAAGGAAGTAGCGGCGGTGCTTCGGGCGGTGAATCGTCAGGTGTACGCATCCTCACCGGCGGATCGGTACGCTACGTTGTTCTACGGCGTCGTGGATCCAGACGCGCACACGCTCCGGTATGTCAACGCAGGCCACAACCCGCCGATGGTCATTCGAGGGGACGGCTCGATCGTCTGGCTGGAGGCCGGCGGTGCACCGGTTGGAATGTTTCCGAACTGGTCCTACGAGCAGGGCAGTGTTCAGCTAAATTCCGGTGATCTTGTTCTTGCCCATACGGACGGGGTGATTGAAGCCGTCAATGCGTTTGGCGAAGAATGGGGGATAGAGGGACTTCGAAAGGCGGCAGTCCGTGCTCGCGGACGATCGGCTGCCGATACTGTGGATGCGATCTTCGCGGCGATGGATGAATTCTCCCGCGGAGTGCAGAACGACGACGCAACAATTGCGGCCTTGCGCCTCCGTTGACCTAAGCAACTTCCAACATGGTCCAGCCCGGCAGGTTCGCAGGCTGCTGGTCTTGAAAGATGATCCGGCGGGTCTTAGGAAACGGCAGGCCGGTCTGAATGGCACGCTGATACAGGGGCATACTTCTAAGAATCTTTCGATAGGACTCGTCCTGGGTATCCAGAAAAGCCGACTTCCCCAGAATGCCTCCGCCCCAGCCAATCGAAAGCATGCAGGTGTTGGGCCTCTGCTGGATCGCCTGGAGCCGCTCCTCCAACTCCGCCAGCGTAGCGGCAAGCCGGGGCAGACTACACCACTCTGCGTACTCCTTGTGGCGCGCTATCAGCCCAGCGGCGTAGCGGTTCGCGGCTTGAAAGATTCGGTTGCGATCAGAAGCGGAACGTTCCTGCCAAGCACCTTCAAAAGAGGTCCCGGGAGTAGCCATTTCCGCGAAAATCGGAGTGCTTTCATCGATGCGGCGCGCGTCCACCGATCGCCCGGGTCCTTTCCAGCCGAGCTCATATCGGCCCGCGCCGCGCGCGAGCAGGGTCGAAACGCGCAGCAGATAGACTTTCATGCTGGCGTGGGTAATCGGTAGCGAATCTCCGGCTCCCACGCGTCTCATCCGGTTCGATCCGCCTCCACCGAGAGCCAGGTCTTCCGCCCTGGTCGCCGGATTTCGCGGCGCCCGGTCGTCAGAAAGGTGTTCGGCGACGGTACGCATGGTCACTTCGGTCCAGCGGTCGAAGACCGTTCCGGTGCGCAGCGACCCCTTGACCGCCGTCGCCGGCAGATAGGGCCCGGCCGACGCACAGGCAAACGTGGGGATGAACAGGTTCTCCGCGTGTGCGCGCTCCCAAAACGGAATCGCGCTGGGATGTTCAAACGGAATCCGCCGCCCTGCAAAATTCTGCGCGAATCCGCCCCATGACGCGAAATCGAGTTTGTCCGCTTTCTTGAGCTGGGCCAGATATCCATCGAGACGCGGGCCCTTAGCCAACAGACGAAAGATCCGGCGCTGATCGAGAACGTTCACATGGTCCTTCCAGACCATGTAATCGATGGGCGCCAGCTTCTGGCCGTCGCCGACCAGCGTGGGCGTCAGGCAAGTGACTCGATATCTCATGTAGGCCTCGCAACGCCCGCCAGCGGCACCGGAATGGCGAGCGCGAAACCGGCACGGTAAACCGGATGCGGAAAATTCTCGGGTGAAACGTCGGCCGCCGCGCCCTTCAGTTCAGACGGCGACACCAGCACCGATCCCTCGGCGATCATGCGGGTCGGCCGTTTTGCATGACCCCAACCGGAGTTACTTTCGACGCGGCCGCCGCGCGTAATGAGGGCGTAGCTGCCCCGTTGCCAATCCACGGCCTCGTTCTCGGCGGGATGGAACAGGGAGAGCAGCCACCATCCGGTTTCAGTATTCGCTTCGCCCGATGACGCCATTTTGGACCCCTGCAGCACGGCTGATCCGTTACTTTGCTCGAGCACGGTCGCGTGACCCCAGCCTTGCGAGCGCTCTCCGCCAAATCCGGAATCCGCCAGCAGGCGCAGTGCGCCGAGCACGGGACCGGTCCATTGCGCGGCCGCCGGATCGTCTGAAAACGCCGCGGTCATCCACAATCCGGCGTTGGGTGCGAACTCGAGACAGGCGGTCGAATGAGCCGAAACCCCTTGCCCGAAACGGTCCACCGCAGCGTTAGCGCGTACAGAAACGCGGAACGGGCCGGTTGAGCCGCCCGGAGGAACCAGACACTCGCTGGCCGGGTCAACCACCCACTCGCTATCGGAAATCAGACGGCCTTCCAGGAGCGAATCCACGACCGCTATCGGGACGAATCGCGCGCCCTTCCAACGAACCTTCGATGACGCAGGAGGAGGCCAGAGATGACGCGGCGGAACGATGAATCGTGTCTCGCCCTGATAAGGGAAGCACGAGCTGAACCACACCGCAGGCTCCGGCGCGCGGGCCGTTGCATCCAGCCACTCTTCGAGCATCCCCAGACGCGCCATCGCGCTCGTGACCGCGGAGTAGAGGGCATCGCTGTGGTAGATACGATCGACCCGATCGCGGTCACCGGAATCCGGGCCGATTCGCCACGGCCCGGCAGGAACTAAACGAATGTCGAGCAGCCGGGGCGGCATCCTCAACCCGCCAGTTTATCGGCAAACGTGGAATCGTTTGCGAGGGCCTGTACACTCGCCAGGTCCGCTCCGGAAGCGAGCTCCGCCTCCGCGCCGCCTGAAGAGTAAAACGCACGATTGCGCCAGACCGCTTTCAAGTTGCCGAAGCGGATCCGACCGCTGCCCCGCGAGCCGCCGCCGCCGAGGGCGTCATCCTCGAGCAACCGCAGGCCTTCCAGCACTCGCGCGACCAGCGCCTTGTCTTCTTCACACAACACATCCACGATCATCCGCACCTTGAACCGGGCGCCGGCGGGAACGCGCTCAAGCGTCCTCGGATTCGCCTGAGAGGTGATCCGATCAATCGCGTTTTCGCTCTTGACCTCGGTAATCTCCTCGTCCAGGTTTTCGCGCATCTGCGCCGTGATGCTGTCGGGATCGAGCGGAGCGTCGTAAATGGTCAATCGCGCCGGGCTGGCCGTCCTGGTATCCATGGCTTCGCCTTCCACGCGTTCGACGCGGCCGGGACTGCGGCCGAACAGCAGACAGATTTCGTCATCGGCGCGGTCGCTCTGGTGAATCCGCACCTCTTGTCCGCGCCGCTTGGATAAATAAACGAGCTCCCCGGGCGACGTCAGGCCCATCGCGTTCTCGAGCAAACACCGCACTTTGCCCCGCAGCGAGCTTCCCGGGATATAAGGCAGGCCAAAGGCATCCTTGACCACCGGGTTGTCGGCGCCGCCGATCTCGAGCGATCCTTTCCCTGCCCCGATGTGCAATCCGGTCTCGCAGTGCAAATCACCCGACAGCACGAGTTTTCCAATCAACTGCAATTGCGTTTGAGCAGTGTGCGAGCTCATAGTCCTCTTCTATTCGTTGTAGGCGACGATCGCCTCAAACAGATCTTTGAATCGCTCGTAGCCGCGAGCGTCGTTTCTGCGCGTCACCTGGAGCAGGAGCCGCTCCAGAGCGTCCAGGCTGCGCAGCGAATGCCGCGCCGTGGTGTAGGCGAGCCGCGCACGCAGCATCACGAACTGGTGCTGGCGCTCGCTCTCCGGAGCCCGGACGGCTCGCCGGACCGCGTTGTACAAACGCCGCAGTTGGCTCTTCGTGCCGGAATCCATGTCCCGCATCCGCGCCACCACAGCGTGAGCCTGATTATCCAGATACAGGCTGTCCGAGATTAACTTCTCGAGTTCAATGTCGGGAGGGCCCTCGAAGGGACGCCCGCCGCCCGGACGCCCACCGGCGTCTCTGCGGTCTCCTCGCTCGCCCCCTCCACGCCCCTCGCGGCCGCGATCCGGACGATCGCCCCGATTGCCTCCGCCACGATTTTCTCCCCGGCCTTCGCCACGATTCTCAGAAGGCGGACGCGGCGGCCGATCTTCGCGCTTCTGGCCCTGGGGCCGCTGGCCTTCCGCCCTCGCCGGTTCAGGTTTCGTTGATTGGGCGGGCGCGGGAGCCTGCGCCGGTTCCTGACGCGGCTCTTCCTGCGGTGCTTGTGCTTGAACTTCTTCCATGTGTTCCTTCCCTACTGTTCGGCCGACAGTCTCGCCCATTCTAACGCCACGCGACCGGCGGGCCGCAACTTGACGGTCACGGCGCTACGGCCGATGAGATCCGCGATCAGGGCCGCGCGGGCCTTCTGAAAATCGCCGCGCTCCGGGGCCGCGGCTCTGGTGAAAGATTGGCGCGAAGCGCCCAATATCCGGCGGATTCGGCGATGATAGCGCCACGGCCGCTCGCCTCCCGTGCGCCGGGCCTGCCGCCGCGACATCTTGGACTGGGTCTCGCGATAAATCCCGCACAAATCGCGCAGGTATTGCGCGGAGCAGCCAAAGTCCGCGATCATGCGCATCAGCGAATCCTTGAGATCCGCGGCTTCGGCGAACTGCTTCCATTCAAGCGTGCGCCCGAGCAGCCAGATGCAATCCTTATCGGAAGACTTCGCGACTTCGAGCCGCCGTCCAGCTTCTTCAAAGACCGCTCCCAGAGACGCGTCGATCGCCGGAGCGAGCGCGAGCGCCATGCTGATGGTCTTGCCTTCGGGCCCGGCGAAATCCTTGAGATTCGCTTCGGCGAAGCGGTGGAACAAACGCTCCAGTTCGCGAGCCAGTCCGATCAATGCGTCCCATGCGCCGTACACCGCGAAATCGTCGCCGCCCGAGTAAATGACGGTCACTTTGCGCCAGAATTCCGGCATCGAACAGAGCACTTCGAGCTCACCCGCAAAGAACTGCTTGTACATTACCGAAAGCTGAATGTGTTCCTCGATGGTCTGCGAGCGCCGGATGCGGATGCCGAAATTGTCCACATCACCCCGAAGAACTCCCCATGTTTCAAGCCCAGTGGCGCGCCTGGCTAACGTAGCGGTAGAAGCTGGTTCGCGGCCATCGTCGCTGGGAGCGGCATGCCTTGCGAACGGCAGAGCTTCCGCGGATCCAGCCAGGCTCCAGATGTGTTTCCCGTCTCCGATGAGAATGCGCCCCGGCGTCTCCGGAGACCATCCGGCGGATTCCGCATCGCGCAGCCGCATGCCAAGCTGACGCGCGAAATAGTTTTGCGACACTTCTCCGGGCGCGTTCACGGGGGCTTCAAAGCCCGGCGTGCCGCGGAGGCGGTCCATCTCTTCCGTCAAGCGGCGGCGAACGTCGCTCCAGTCGCCCAGATTCTCCGTCACGCTCCAGAGCAGCTTCAGCGAGCCCTCGCTCAGCGTCGCGATCTCCTGCGCCGCGGCCTGAAGAAATTGACCGGCTCCTTCGCGCGCCTCTTCCGGCAGGACCAGCAGGAACTGTCCGCCGCCGCTCGATCCGAGTAAAATCTTGGCTAAGCCGAGTTCAGCCAGCAGGGCCCGGGGCAGAATCTCACTGAGCAAGGCAATCCAGTGCGAACGCCCGGTGAAGACCTGATCGTGGTCCTGTTCCGAGGGCGCCAGTAGAAACTCGTCAATCCCGAGCAATTTCCCCTGGAGGAATATTTGAACGGACATCGGTAGGCGAAACCATCACTGTATCACGGCCCGCAAGCTGGAGTTAGCTTGAATCCCCGTGATCAGCGCGGGGCATAGCAGAACGTCACGGCATTACGGCGGCGCGCTTCCTCGTCGTTCCAGACCAGGTCCTGAGCGGTTCGGCCGGGGACCATTAATTCAATCGCGGATTCCGCTACCACCGGCGGACGCGGGAAGCATTTGACATAAATAGGGCCCGGCGTGGAGCGTGCAAGCGCGATCAACTGCTCTGTCGGCGCGGCGCGGGCCAGGAACTGGGCACGCTTGATCGCCCATAAATAGACGAGGTTATGCGTCACCAGGACTGCGCACACCCCAGCCACGAGCGCAGGACGCGCCGACCAATATCGATCGTATAGAGTCTGTAACCCATATCCGACGATTATCGCGATGCCAACGCTCGCCAGATAAGTCTGGCGGCTCGGGATACGGTACGAATACGTCAAGAACACGTAGGGGATGAGCGAGATCCCGGTCCAGGCGAGTGCGAATCCCAGGATTGGCTTGTAGCGCTCGGGCCGCCAAAAAAGAATCACGGCGAGGCTGAGCAATCCCCAAAACCAAAACAGCCGCGCAAAGCTATTAGGCCAGGTGATCCAAAAGGGCGCGTGGAGCGAAAAACTGCCATCCCTGAAACGGAATGAATTGCCGCGATTCACGAACAGCGATGCCGCCGCAATCGCAGCCGCGGCAGCAAACGGCAAGAGGAACGCAAGATTCCGCATCCGGTTCGAATAGAATGCGAGCGGCAGGGCCAGCAGCACCGCGAGGATCACTGCCGATTCCTTCGAAAGCAACGCAGCGCAGAAACACACGAACGAGCTGGCATACCAGAACCACCGGGGAGATTCCAGGAAACGAATCCAAGCCAGGAAGGACAAGAGCCCGAACAGCACCACCATGCATTCGGGCGATGCGGAGACCCACATGATCGCCTCCTGGTGTCCTTCATAAACCGCGAAGAATCCTGCCGCCCATGCGCTTAAGCGATATCCAAGTACCGGCCAGGAACCCAAGCCATAGACCAGCCAAGTGTTCAATACGTGCAATAAGATCACCGAGGAGTAATACACAACCGTGTTCATTCCGACCCAGCGATTCAGCAGATATAGAAGCACCCAGGATGTGGACCTCAGGCGAAATACGGGATCGCCGAGCATTTGGGGCCATCCCGCCAACGGGCCGTAGTGTTGCGCGAGTATGATGTTCGGATAATCGTCCTCGAGCAACGGCTGCCGCAACGCGGGAAGGTATGCCAGGATGGCGAGCAGAGCCAATCCGGCGAGAACTGCGCGGCGCGGTGAATGGGGGATCGAATGCAGTGTCAGGACTTGTGACCACCCAAGCGGCGGCCAATAATCATTTTAACCAGCAGATGATCGGTTGAGCCCGTCAGCCCTACGCCGACTCCGAAGTTAAATTCCCACTTGGGGCTGAGATTCAGATCAGTAACAGCGAAGATCTGCTGCTGCTCCTGTTGTAGCGGATCAAAGCCGGTCACGGGGCCAACCGCGCCATAGTATTCGAATCCGGCGTTGATTACTTTGGTGACATCGTAGCCGACTTTGACGTTCGGCGAAAAGACGAGCCCTTGAGTAACCGAAGGACCGTGAAATGACCGGTCCAGTGACGGATTGAAATCGAGGTACCACTTGCCGATGGTCTTGTCGATAATCGGCCGGATCTCAAGCGTCCAGGTGTCGGCCGAGTACGCAGCGCGCTGGTATCCAAATTCGAGCGACAAACTCACGCCCACGGGCCATTTCCAGTCTTCCGGCACGCGTACTCTGGGACGGATGTGATCACCCACCCACTGCCATCCGACGCGTGAGTCAGCGCTACTGAATATATAGAATCCAGTCTCGAACCAAGGCGTGATGCCCTGCGTGATCTCGAGCGTTTCGTGGAGTTGATGCTCGGTTGGATAGGACCCATCGGTGGTCGACTTGGAGCCTTCAAACGTGAAGTTGCTGTGAAGTTCCACCATGGTCGCTCCAGGATCCACAAGGTCGGAACCGTAAACCTGGATTTCGTAACTACCCTGGGCGTGCAATCCTGCGGCGAACAGTCCGGCGAGCGCGATCACCAAAACCGGCCGGGATTCAGATGAGGGCATTGGCGAAAGTATACCGTGGACGGAGGGTTGGCGGGGTGGTATTGCGCGCTGGCCTTTTCGAGTTTATACTGCTGTTTTTGTGGCACAGGCGACGGCATTCCGGGAAGACATCGATCCGCAGGCGCCCCAACGCGAAGCGGCGTTGTTTTATGGCCTATTTCTGCGAGGACATTCGGCCGAGGTGCTCCGGCGCGATATTGACGTTCCCAAGAAGCTGTTGGATAAGCTATTGCGCCGCCATCGGAATGAGCTGGGAGTGCGGGAAAGACTCCGTCAGGTATACCAATACCGGAAGCAGGTTTTGGCTGTTTTTGACGAACTGGTTACCAGAGAGCGAACCAGGGAGAGAGTCCAGTAGGGACTCTAGATAGGCTGGGGAAGGTGTAACTTCGCTTTCGCCAGGGCCTTTTCAAGCAAGTCCGCACCCTCGGCCTCGCTCAACCCCCGCGAAGTAGAAAACTCGGACATCAGCATGAGCCGCGCACGATCAAGCATCTTTTTCTCGCGGAAAGAGAGCGGCTTGCGCATCTGAAGAATTAACAGACCCTTCATGACTTCCGCCACCGCCAGCAAGCTTCCGTTGCGCATTTTCTCGGTGTTTTCCCGGAAACGATCCTTCCAATCCATATGGCGCCGGCAACGACCCTCGGAAAGAAAGCTGACCACGCGAGCCACATCGCCATTTCGCGTGACACGGCGCAGACCTAAGTCTTCCGCGTGCGAAAATGGAACCATTACGGTTAAACTGTTATAGGTTAAACGGAGTAAATAGTAGCGCTCAAAGTGTCCCGCGAACGCACGCGAGCTGATATTTTCAATCGTAGCTACGCCATGATTCGGGTAAACTACTTTCTCACCAACGTGGAAATTCATCTGCGGACACCCTAGTCCTCGTAAGATTAGGTTCGAGCCTTACCTCAGCACTCAAAATCTTAATCGTTAGTTAATGTTCTGTCAATAGAAAAGTTACACTTCCCATCTTCTGGAGTACATAACTGATATCGAATGGCTTACTAGAACAACTATGCGTCCTGACGCAATCCGGCTAGAGCGGATCGGGTACGATGAAAGATACGTCGATGGAATCCACCAACGTTGATTTGAAGAAAACCGTCCACCTGCCGCGAACTGACTTTCCGATGAAGGCGAGTCTGTCGCAGTTGGAACCCAAGCTATTGGCGCGCTGGGACGAGACCCGGCTCTACCATCGAATTCGTGCCGCCCGGGCCGGACAGCCGGCGTATATTCTCCACGACGGCCCGCCCTATGCGAACGGGACGATTCATCTGGGCACCGCGTTCAATAAAATCATCAAGGACTTCATCGTTAAGGTCAAAACGATGGAGGGGTTCGACTCGCCCTACGTTCCGGGTTGGGACTGCCACGGTCTTCCGATCGAAATAAGAGTAGATACACAGCTCGGCGCGAAGAAATCCGGAATGTCTGCGAATCAGATCCGGGGGGCTTGCCGCAAGCGGGAGCGTTCGTCGATTTCCTCGACCAAGGCTACATTTATAAGGGACTGAAGCCGGTGAACTGGTGCATTCACGACCGCACCGCGCTGGCCGAAGCGGAAGTCGAGTATGAGAATCATTCGAGTCCCTCGATCTGGGTGCGCTTTGCGCTCACCTCCGATCCGGCCCGGATCGATCCGCGCCTCTCCGGCAAACGAGTCTGGGGGCTGATCTGGACGACCACGCCGTGGACGATTCCGGCCAACCTCGCAATCGCTTATCATCCGAAGTTTACGTATGTCGCGGTCGAAACAGACGGTGACGTTTATGTTGTCGCTGACGACCTGCTGTCCGCCACGGCCGAAGCCTGCGGATGGGACTCGCCTCAGGTTCTGGCAAGTTTCGAAGGCGCTCGTCTGAACGGGCTCGTGTTTCGACATCCTTTTCTGGAGCGCAACTCGGCCGGCATCCTGGGCGATCACGTAACGCTCGAGCAAGGCACCGGAGCAGTCCACACCGCACCCGGTCACGGCCAGGAAGATTTCGATATCGGCCGCGCCAATGGGATTCCGGTCTACTGCCCGGTGGATCCCGCGGGTCGCTTCTATCACGCCGAGGTTCCCGGTGTCGAGGGACGTTTGCCGGACGAATTGATCGGCAAGACGGTATGGCAAGCCAATCCGATCGTGATCGAGTTGCTGAAAAGCGCTGGAGCTTTGCTCGCTTCGCGCAAGGTCGATCACAGTTATCCGCATTGCTGGCGCTGCCACAATCCGACGATTTTTCGAGCGACCGAGCAATGGTTCATCGGCATGGATCGCAACGATCTTCGGCAACGAGCGCTGGACGCGATCAAGACCGTGAAGTGGACGCCGGCATGGGGCGAAGAGCGCATGTCAAACATGATTGCGACGCGGCCCGATTGGTGTATCTCCCGGCAACGTGTGTGGGGCGTGCCGATCACCGTATTCTATTGCGACGGCTGCCAGGAAGCGGTCACGGATCGAAAGATTCTTGACTCCGTGGTCGCGCTGTTCCGCGAACATACCTCGGACATCTGGTATTCGAAGTCCGCGGCCGAGTTGATGGGACCGGATGCAAAATGCGTCAAGTGCGGAGGAACATCTTTCCGGAAAGAGAGCGACATTCTGGATGTCTGGTTTGATTCCGGCTCGAGTCATCTGGCGACGCTAACGCCTGAAAATCACCTGCCGTGGCCGTCCGACATGTACCTCGAAGGCGGCGACCAATATCGGGGCTGGTTCCATAGCTCGCTGCTGATCGGCGTCGGGTTGAAGGGCGCGTCGCCGTATCGCGGCTGCGCGACTCACGGCTGGACCTTGGATGCCGAAGGCCACGCGATGCACAAATCCAAGGGCAACGCGATCGAGCCCGAGGAAATTATCAAAAAATACGGAGCTGAACTGTTGCGCTTGTGGACTGCCTCCGTCGAGTTCACCGAAGATGTGCGGCTGTCGCCCACCATCCTCGACCGGCTGGTGGAGGCGTATCGTAAGCTGCGCAACACGTTCAAGTACATGCTCGGTAATCTGCATGATTTCGATCCGGTGCACGACGCAGTGCAACCGGACGAAATGCTGGAGATCGACCGCTGGATCCTGTCGCGCACCGAAACGCTGATCCGCAATTGCCGCGCCTGGTATGACGAGCTCGCATTCCACAAGGTCTACCGGGCGGTGTATGATTTCGCAACGGTGGATCTGAGCTCCGTCTATTTCGATGTTTTAAAGGATCGGTTGTACACCTCCGCCACGCGGAGCCGGGCCCGGCGAAGCGGGCAGACCGCCGTGTATCGGATTCATTACGCACTAACTCGTCTGGTTGCGCCGTTGCTCGCTTTCACGGCCGAGGAAGTCTGGGGCTACACGGCGAAGCCTGAAGGCGCGCCCGACAGTGTGCACATCGCACTCTTTCCGGAGCCCGAAGAAGTTGCCGTGGACTTCGACGCATCGCTCGACGCCAAGTGGGCCCGTTTGATGGAAGTGCGCGACGAAGTACTGAAGGCTTTGGAAGGAGCCCGGCAGGCGAAGTTCATCGGGACACCGCTCGAAGCGAGGGTGCGTTTGCAGGGATACGGGCTGGATGATTACGCGGCGGATCTGCCCGGCCTGTTTATCGTATCGCAGGTGGTTCTGGAGCCGGCCAGCGAACCTCGAATCTTGGTGGAGCGCGCCGACGGAGCAAAGTGCGAGCGCTGCTGGAAGTATTCTACGGCAGTGGGAGAGGATGGAGATTTTCCGACGGTTTGCGATTCGTGTTCGGCCGCGCTTCGGGAAATGCTCGGATGAATGCGCGGCTGCGATCGGCCGCGATCATCGCCGCCGTGGTGCTGCTGGACCGAATCACGAAGAGCTACATCCGGATGCGGGTATCGTCCTGGGATATGTTCGCCGTGATTCCCGGATTCTTTAACATCGTCCATACGGAGAATCCCGGCGCGGCTTTCGGAGCGCTGGCCGAATCGAGCGGGCCGTGGCGAAGCGTGTTCCTGGTAGGCATTTCGCTGGTGGTGATGACGATCATCGGTGTGATCCTGTGGCGCCCTGCGCGGGTCGCGATGTCCGATACTCTGCTTCTCCGAATAGGGCTGGCGCTGGTGTTCGGCGGTGCGCTAGGCAACCTCTGGGACCGGCTCCTGCGCGGAACGGTGACGGACTTTCTGCAATTCTTCTTCGGGTCCTACGAGTTTCCGTCCTTCAATGCGGCCGACAGCGCGATCACGATCGGCGCCGGACTGCTTATTCTGGATCTGTGGAGAACGAGAACGTAGCACAAGTTTGGCCTGCATGAACGTGTATAAAACGTAAATAAGACCTTGCTTTCATTTACGTTTATGCAGGTTCATGCACGGCTGGCTTTTCAGTGCGCAGCGGCGGCCTTCTGCTCCGCGACCACCGCATTGAGCACTTTTTCCTCTTCGGCGACGTGCGCCTTCACCCCGTCGGGATCGATGAACGGATTGGGGCCGCCCTTCCCGAGCTTGGCGTATTTTTCAGTCATGTTATAGAAAGCCGGATGCGAAGCCAGGAAAACGTCATAATGCGTCGCCCGCAGTACTTCAAAGCTGTGCCGGTAATCGGATTCGATTTGAGGATAATCCTTGTTATTTACGAGCACGAATCCGGGATTCACGCCGACGCTGCCCAGAATCAGCACCTGGTAGGTTTTGCCGCCATCCTGAACCGGAAACGTCCAGGTGGTGCAGCCTTTCGAATGCCCCGGCGTCAGATGCGCGGTCAGCGTCATTCCTCCAAGCTTGACTTGGTCCCCGTCATGTAGGATCCGATCCAGGGGATGCGGCTTCCCACCCGGCGTCATCTTCATCAGTTCGACCACGTCCTCTTCCATAACCATGACTTTGGCGCCGGTCATCTCTTTCACCATCGCGTCGCCCTGCATGTGATCGCCATGGGCGTGGCTGCCCAGCAGGATCTTGATGTCGGTGAACTTGAATCCGAGCTTCTCGACGCTTTCGCGAATGATGGGAACCGTTCTCTCGAAGTCGCTATTGATCAGGATATGCCCTTCCGGCGTCGTGATCAGGTACGAACCGAGGGATTCCGGCCCAACGTAGTAGACATTTCCGATCACTTTATACGGCGGGAATGCCGTATTCATCTGCTCGGGCGTGCCGACCGCCTTCCGGAAAAGCTCGTTGGCCATTGCCTGGGCGGGGCTGAGCGGCTGAGACGGATTTCGCTGAGCGGCGACGAGGCCTGCTACGGCCGAGATCAAAATGATGTGCTTTCGCATGATTGGTGAGTATATAACATCCCGGCTTCTATTGAGGCAGGCTGTTCATGTTGATGAAGGAATGCGCGCCGAGGGCGAGCCGGCACGACGGCCCCGGCCCCTTGAAGCTCATCTGATGCCACATCATAGGCGCGGCGTAGAGCACATCTCCCTCGCTGGCGACGAACTCGCCCGTGTTCTCGAACCGTCCGCTGATCTGACCCACCTGGATGATCCACCATTCCGCCATTCCCGGGTGCATATGACCGAACACCGAATTAGGATTGAACGGCGCAGCGTCGGCGGCCGCACCGCCGCGGCCGTTCGCAGCCGTATTCCCGCGATTTGGATTCAACGGGTCGTTGGGATCCGCGAATCCATAAATCGGATTTGCGAACAAGTTGTCGTCGGACACACGGGTCCCGCCGGGAGGGCCGGCCTTCGCGGCTTCAAACAAGTTCCAGTGCGGCATGTTGGGAGCGGTATAGGCGGCCGGCGTGCGGGCGAACGAAACTTTGACGACATCCGCTCCAGGAGTCGTCGCGCGCGGCGCCGGATCGTTGCCCGGATAGAGCGTCTGGAAGTTGAGAGGATTCACATCTACCCACAGCGCAGGCTTATCCCCGGTAACCTCCCACGAGAAGAATGTGGTCTTCAAAATGTTCACGAGCGAACCACGCGTGGCGACAAAAGGTTCCTGGCCCTCGATCTCGAAACGCATCTGGCCATCCACCACCACGATCAGGTTGCCGGTGTCCGGATGAAAACGCCGGGAGATTTTCGTGCCGAACGCGGCCGAGTTGTACTCGGCTTGCATGTCGGGATCCTTCACGACCAGTTCCTTCCAGGTCGCCTGACCGGCATGTTTGGCTTTCAGATCCGATAGCCTGGTGAGCGGTTTGTTGGGCGGAACGTAGACGCCGCCTTTGGTCTTCTCGGCCCAGTAGGTTCCCGCGGCCGCGCCGCCGCGCCCACCTCGCCCCGCAGCCGGCGGCTGCCCTTGCTGCGCGCTGAGCAGCCCCACCGTGGTAACGAGCAATATCGCCGAAATTGTCGTTTTCGTGTTCACGATCATAGTGCCAATGGTATCCTGTCCCTAGGATTTGCATCCGCTCTCATGGCAATTGGTACCCGCTCCTACGTCCGGTCCTACCTGTCGCCTGCCGGCTTGCCGCCCGGCATCAAATGGCTGCTTATCGTAAACGTTGGCATTTTCTTAGTTCAGTACTTTTCCAAAGGAACCGTCATTGATGACGTCCTGTCGTACTGCGCTCTGGTTCCCGCCGCTGTCGTAAAGCTGTTTTTCATCTGGCAGCTGGTGACGTACATGTTCCTGCACGGCGGCATCTGGCACATCCTCTGGAACATGCTGGCACTGTGGATGTTCGGCTGCGAACTCGAGCAGACCTGGGGTACCCGGAAATTCCTGAAATTTTACTTCTTCTGCGGCGTCGGAGCGGCCTTTTGCATTGTGGCCCTGAATTACGCCTTCGGGAATCCGAGCATTCCGACGGTCGGCTCGTCCGGCGCGATCTATGGCATCTTACTCGTGTCCGCCGTGCTCTGGCCCGACCGGATCATCCTGTTCAGCTTTTTGTTCCCGATCAAGATGAAGTACTTTGTCGCCATCATCGGCGGGATCGCGTTCCTGAACTCGTTCAACATCAATAGCGGCGTAAGCGACATCGGGCATCTGGGAGGCATGGCGTTCGGGTATCTTTTCCTGAAGCTTCCTAAAACGCGCGGATTCGATCCTTTGAGTTCGGTCAGCGACGGGTATAAGGCCTGGAAGCTGGCTCGGGCCAAGAAGAAGTTTCAGGTGTATCTGCGGAAGCAGCGCTCCGACCGCGGACCCTGGGTTAACTAGTGGGTTAACTAGTGGGTCAACTAGGAAATTAAGAGGCTTACCGGCGCAACCCTTCCCGCCGTTTTTCCGTCATTTCTGGTATGGTGTGGTCATGAAGGTCTTCCGGGCTATTTCTCTTATTTTCGCCTGTTCGCTCGGGATTGCGATTCTCGCCTGGGCTCAGACGCAGGGACCGTTATCAGGAAGCAGCGACACCGTCGCCAGGCCCAGAAATGGCAGCACCAGCACGGCCAGCCCCACTTCGCCAACCGCCGCTCCGGCTCCAGATCCGGATCCGCCCAAAATTCCCTCCAAGTTCGAGAAGAAAGATAAGGATGTGCCGGTCAGTGTACCGGTCTTCCACTCGGATGCAACCACCGTGAGCGTCGACGTGGCGGTTCTCGACAACAAGGGCCGGTTCATTCCAAAGCTAGGAAAGAACAATTTCCGGATTCTCGAAGACAACGTTCCTCAACAGGTTTCAGGCTACTCACTCGGCGAGGCGCCGATGACCATTTGCATGGTGATCGAGTTCTCCAACCGCTTCCAGTCGTTCTACAGTTCAGCCTGGTTCCAAACTTTGACCGCCGCCTACGGATTCCTGGAAACGTTGAAGCCGGAAGACTACGTGGCGATTGTAGCGTACGACCTCCGGACCGAGATGCTTTCCGACTTCACCACGGACCGGCAGAAGTCTTATGAGGCGATGCAGCGCCTTCGGGTTGCCGGGTTTTCGGAATCCAACATGTATGACGCGGTGGTGGACACCGCCCAAAGGATGCAGGACATCGAAGGCCGCAAAGCTATCGTGTTGATTTCTTCCGGAATCGATACCTTCAGCAAGCTGACTTACGACAAAACCCGCAAGGCGCTTCAGGACGCCGGCGTCCCGATTTATGCCCTGGGAATGATGCAGGCGATTCGCGAACGCGCCGACGCCATGGGCTACATGGGCTCGCTTCAGAGAATGGACTTCCTGCAGGCCGATCTCCAGATGACGACGTTCGCTAAAGAAACCGGCGGGATGAGTTTCTTTCCGCGGTTCTATGGCGAGTTTCCCGGAATCTTCCAGTCCATCGCCCAGTCGATGCGGAATCAATACGTGCTGACGTACACCCCCAGCAACACGGCTCGTGACGGCAAATTCCGGAAGATCAAAGTGGAACTGGTGGATGACAGCAACCAGCCTCTGCGCGTAGCCGACGAGAAGGGCAAGCCGATGAAGTATCAGATCGTCGCCAAGACGGGCTACACTGCGCCCCGCGAAGTCGAGTAGCCTCATATCGTTTTTCTCGCTTACGTACGCGGTGACGTGTTTCATCGCGGCCAAGGCGCTGTCCGGGAAACTCGTCGTTCTCGTTATGCCGCTGTTGCTCCCGGAAACCTTCGCGCCGTCCCTGGTCGCACTAAGCGCGATGGTACGTGTTCGCTTCCACTTACATACAACGCTTTGCTTGACCTTGGATTGAAGGCTGGGCTAGTGAACTCCAGTCCCGTCACGGCATATCGAGTGAAATACGCGTTGTGACGTCAATGGCGTCACGATCGCGCTGCAACCCGAGCACCACGGAAATGATCGGGCTCGGTGGCTCAGGCTCATCCAAGATTGCTGCTATCGTGGGCTATCAGCCTCTAAGCCGGCTGCTTCTGCGAGCGATTCGGAATGCGTCTGCTACCTGCTGTTCTTCTCACCTTAGCCGCGTGCCCTATAGGATCTGGTCAAACCTACACCATATCCACCTTTGCCGGCGGCGCGCTGCCGGTCAACATTTCAGGAACGTCCGCCGGTCTGAGCCCTGGATATGTTGCGGCCGATCCGGCAGGCAACCTCTTTTTCGTGGATCAGAACACCGTACTGCGGTTGGACGCCACAACTGGCATCCTGACAAGGGTTGCGGGAAATGGGGCGACAGGATTCAGCGGCGACAACGGCCCGGCCACCAGCGCCGAGTTGAATTTCCCGGCTGGCGTTGCAGTGGATTCGGCCGGCAACCTGTACATAGCCGACACGGATAATAACCGCATCCGCAAGGTCTCGAACGGGGTGATCACCACCGTGGCGGGAAATGGGTTGGGAGGTTTCAGCGGCGACAACGGCCCGGCCACTAGCGCCCGGTTGACCAATCCCGAAGGCGTCGCGGTGGACTCCGCCGGCAATCTGTACGTCGCCGGCACTACGAACCAACGGATTCGCAAGGTCTCGAACGGGGTGATCACTACCATAGCGGGAAATGGGCTGACAGGCTTCAGCGGCGACAACGGTCCGGCGGCCAACGCCCAGTTGAACAGCCCCTACGGCGTAGCGGTGGACTCTACCGGCAATCTGTACATCGCCGACACTGAAAACCAACGGATTCGCAAGGTCTCGAGTGGAGTGATCACCACCCTTGCCGGGAACGGGACGGCAGGCTCTAGCGGCGATGGCGGCCCGGCCACCAGCGCCCGGCTGGGCAGTCCCTTAGGTATCGCCGTGGATATTGCGGGCAACCTCTATATCGCCGACAGAGATAACAGCCGCATCCGCAAGGTGGCGAGCGGGGTGATCACAACCGTGGCGGGAAATGGGACGCAAGGCTTTGCCGGCGACAACGGCCCGGCTACCGATTCCCAGCTATACCTTCCGACAAGCGTAGCGGTGGACTCGTCTGGCGACCTTTACATCGCCGACACCGGAAACAGCCGCGTCCGCAAGGTCTCGAACGGGGTAATCACCACCGTGGCGGGCGGAGGAATGCTGGTCGGCGACAACGGCCCGGCCACCAGCGCCCAGTTGGGCAATCCCTCGGGCGTCGCTACGGATTCTAGTGGCAACCTCTACGTCGCAGACGCGTACAACCTTATCTGGAAGATCTCCAACGGGGCGATCACCGCCGTGGCGGGGAATGGAACCTCAGGCTTCAGCGGCGACAACGGTCCGGCCACCAGCGCCCAGTTGAACAACCCCTACAGCGCGGCGGCAGACTCTGCCGGCAACCTATACATCGCCGACAGCGAGAACCAACGGATTCGCAAGGTCTCGAACGGAGTGATCACGACTGTAGCGGGAAACGGAATGCCAGGCTTCAGCGGCGACAATGGTGCGGCCACCAGCGCCGAGTTGTACAACCCCACTGGAGTCGCCGTGGATTCGGCCGGAAAACTTTACATCGCCGACTACGGCAATAACCGGATCCGCATGGTCTCGAATGGGATGATCACCACGGTGGCGGGAAATGGGATGGCAGGTTATGCCGGCGACAACATTCCGGCGACATCGAGCCCGTTGGCAGGTCCCGTCAGCGTCGCCGTGGACTCCGCCGGCAATCTGTACATTTCCGACAATTATGCTTCCGGCCTCGTCGAGGACAACAGCATACGGAAAGTTTCGAACGGGATGATCACTACTGTAGCGGGAAACGCGATGTCAGGATTCAGCGGCGACAACGGTCCGGCCACCAGCGCCAAGTTGTGGGCACCGGCTGGCATCGCGGTGGACTCCGCTGACAACCTTTTCATCACCGACTCTATCAACCAGCGCATCCGCAAGGTTTCGGGCGGAGTGATCACCACCATCGCGGGGAACGGCACGGAGGGTTTCAGCGGCGACAACGGCCCGGCCTTTAATGCTGAATTGAGCGGACCGACAGGTGTTGCCGTCGACTCTTCCGGCAACGTTTACATCGCTGACGGAGGCAACCATCGAATCCGTCTCTTGACACCCGCGGGCTCGCCCTCGATCAATAACGGTGGTGCCGTTAACGGCGCAAGTTCCGCACGCCAACCGGTAGCCCCAGGGAGTGTCGCCTCCGTCTACGGAAGCTTTCTCGTCAACTCATTGTCCACGGAGTCGAGTTCGCCGCTTCCGATCAACCTCGGTGGCGTCTCGCTAGAGTTCGGCGGCGGACTCAGCGCACCTCTATTTGCCGTCTCAGCCAGCGAGGTGATTTTCCAAGTCCCTTGGGAACTGGCGGGACAAACGCAGGCTTCTATTTCCGCCATGGTGGACGGCCAGATCAGCGGGCCGCAGACCATGCTCCTGACGCCCTTTTCGCCGGGAATCTTCAGTACGAATGGACTGGGCACCGGCCAGGGAGAAATCCTCGATGCATCCTCTCGCCTGGTCGATTCCTCAAACCCCGCAACCGCGGGCAGCACGATTGTCCGGATCTACTGCACGGGTCTCGGCCCAGTGACTAACCAGCCACAGAGCGGCTCACCTCCATTGAGTAACCAACTCTCGGAAACTACAACCACCCCAATAGTGACCATCGGCGAAGTTCAAGCTCAGGTCCTATTTTCCGGCCTCGCGCCAGGATCGGTAGGCCAATACGAGGTGGACGCGCTCGTGCCGGCGGGCTCTTCAAAGGGGGACACAGTGCCCGTCGTAATCGCTTTTGGCGATTCCGTGGAAGCCAACGGAGTCCACATCAGCGGCGCAACGTCGAACACAGTTACCATCGCAGTGAAGAGGCAGGGGTCACGTGAGGGGAAACGGCCCCGGCCCTGAGATAGCTTCCTCTCTCGTGTATGAGCGAGCGCGCCGCGAACCTCAGCGGCGTGCGCGACTAAGGAAAAGTCAAGTACTGGATCTCACCGCTTATGAGGTTTTTACGAACAGATTGACACACATGTTTCACGTCTGTTAACTTTCGGTCTTCCTAATCATGTCCGTTCGTCCTACTGCCTCAGGGTTAAACGCGCGCATTCTTCTGGTTGATGACAACGCCCAAGGGTTGAAAGCCCGCAAGTCAGTGCTCGAGGAGCTCGGCCATCGCATCGCCACTGCCACCAATGGAACCGATGCCCTCGAGCAATTTGCGCACATCAAGTTTGATCTGGTGGTCACGGACTTCAAGATGCCCCGCATGGATGGCTCCGAACTGATCAAACGCCTGCGCAGCCAGGCGCCGGATCTCCCGATCATTCTGCTCTCCGGCTTCGTTGATTCCATGGGTTTGAACGAGGAGGGAACGGGAGCGGACGTGGTGATCCAAAAGAGCGCCAACGAGGTTGGACACCTGGTGCGTGCGGTTAATCGCTTGTTGAAGAGAAAGCCGTCGAAGAAGACGGTCTCGAGCGAGGGGACGGCGAAGGCCAAACGAAAGTCCGTTTAGGCTAATCCCGGCCGCACCCATCCGAGCGAAATCCCGGTCATGACCAGTCCCACGCAAACGATGACCAGCGCTGACAGGACTGGAATCCAACGGAATGCGCCGTGGCGGCTCGCGCCCGCGGGATCGGGCATGAGGTTTTTCGCGTAGAGCACGAGCATCCCGATCGCCATCAGGACACTCGCCAAGCCCAAGCTAAACGCGACCAGCAGGATAAGGCCAAGCCCGACGTGACCGAGCGCGATTGAACTGAGGAGCAACACCAGCGCGGAGGGACACGGAACCAACCCACCGCTCGCTCCCAGCGCGATCAGACTGCCCATGGTGACTTCACCCTCCGGAACGTGAGTGTGGGCATGCGCGCCGTGATCGTGGTCGTGATCATGGTCGTGATGATCGTGATGGTGGTCATGCTCGTGATGATAGTCATGAGAATGATCGTGAACCGGCTCAGAGCGGAGCCGCCGCAAGCGCTGCAAGAACAACATCGCGCCGATCGCCACAATCGAGAGACCCGAAATCGACCCGAGCACCGGAATCACTTTGTCCGGCACGATGTAGCTCGAAAGAAACAGCGTGGCCAACCCCAATGCAAACACGCTCACCGTATGGGTGAACGTGACCATCATTCCCAGGAACGCCGCGTGGCTCATCGTGCCGCGGGAACCCACCAGATACGCCGCCACGATGGTCTTCCCGTGCCCCGGCGATAACGCGTGCACCGCGCCGAGCCCGAATGCGACCGCCATCCCGATGAGGAGCAGCCCCAGTCCGATCTCTTTCTTCCCAAGCAGCGTCGACAGATAGTCGTTCCGAGGAGTAGTAGAGGATGGCGGAGGTTTTTCCGCCGCAGGTGCGTCGGGCGCGGCTGGCGGCGCCGGTTGCTCGATTGGGATAATCTTCGCCGCAGTTCTCACGCCGTGCGCTTGCAACTCAACGGAAGCCCGTAGATCCTGCGGAGCCACCGCCGGACCGCCTGGATATTGCGTCAACATCTGTGACCGATCCGTGCCGTCCTGGCTGGCTTGCCGGATCGCTGCGCCCCCGGTTGCGCGAATCACGATCTCCTTCCATCCCGTGCGCTCCCGGTAGTTGTGATCCTCAAATGCAAGCTGGCCTTGCACGCCCTCAATTTCCATCACGGCGGTGATTCGCGCGGTATTCAGGCCACCGGAACCTTCCATCAGCTTCAGCGATGCTCGCAGGAACTTCGGGTTCACACGCCCGCCGGCAGAACTGAATTCGAGCCCGGTCATCCATTGCTGAACCTGGTCAACCGTCTTCTGATCCAGGTCGTGCTGGGAACTCGAGGGAGTCAGCTTCCAGTCCCGCAGCAATTCGTAGGTCGGGACCTCCGCCAAATCCAGAATGTAGGTCACCTGCGCGCGCTTGGCGGAGACTTCCAACAGGGTATAGTGGCTGACACTGAAGTTCCCCATCGGATGCGCCATGGCAACGCAGGCGATGGCGTTGAACAACAGAGGAAGAAGGCGAGCCCTCATCGAGAGACTTACTGCTGGGGCGTGGCTGGCTTCGAGGGGGCGGGCGCTTTGGCTGCCGGCTCCGGCGACTTCCGGATCTCTTCGAAGTATTGCTGGACGAATTGCTGGTACATCAACGGGACTTCGTCGCGATGAATCTCGCTGCCCGCCTCCACGTGCGTAGCCTGGCGCTGCGCCCAGGGCGTTTTGAGCTGCTGCTTGCTCGACCCCACCTCCACCATCACCTCACCGGTGACCTGAGCCGACCGCTTTCCAAGAATCTCGCTGATCTTGCCCATGGCTGCAAGCTGAGCTGCCTCTTTCGCGTTCTTATCGCCATCGGCCGACCCGATCCCGCTTTTCGAGTCAGGCTGAGCGTTGGCGTCCGAACCCTTTTGGCTTTCTCCAGCAGCGGCTTGCTTCTGATCGCCGCCGTCGCCCTGCTCCTGCTCGCCCTTGGCGTCGCTGTCCCCGTTCTGAGCGTTCTTTTGCGACTGCGAGTTCTTCTCACCGGACTTGTTCTTCTGCGCGTTGTTCTTATCGCCCTGCTTGGCGTTGGATGTCGGGGGCGCGTCCTTCTGGGTCATTTTCGACCACATATCGGACATGGCATCCTTCAGCTTACTCATCATGCTGGAGCTGTCTTTATCGGAGCCCTGCTTGCCGTTCTGTTGTTTCCCGTTTTGTTCCTTGCCGCCGCTCGAGTTTTCGTCCTGCGCATTGTCATCGCCTTTGGAATCATTACCCTCCGAAGCGCTATCGCCCTTGTCGCCTTTGTCGCCCTTATCCGCTCCCTTTTGATCCTGTGGATCGCCTTGGGCATCCGACTTCGCCTGATCCTGACTATCCGGATCGCCGGCGGTGGGATTATCCGCGTTGTCGTACGACTCTTCCTGTGCCAACTGTTCCTCGGCCGCCGCAGCGTCGGATGAAGCAGCATCAATCTGGCCGTCTTTGCCGCGATCGTTTGGCTTCTTCGTATTCGCCTTGGCCAGCTCTTTCCTCGGAGCGAAGAACGTATCGAAAGCGATCTTGACCAGCGATGGCTGAAGATCCAAGCTGCCGATCATGGCGTAGCGCACCGCGAACAACCCGAACGCCACAGCCGCCAGGCCCAGCGCCGGATAAATGTACTGTGGCCGCGCGAACGGAACGGCTTGCCGCACATCCACGGTTCGCGCGACCTGTTCGGCATCCTGACGCTGACGTTCCTTGATCGATTCATCGCCGCGCGCGTCTGTCGAAGAGAAATACGTCGCGGTAGACAAGGCGTCCGTGAGATTCAACCCGTGGTCTATACGCTGGGCCAGCTTGTAAGTGGTTGGAACTGTCTTGCTCAGGCGGTACAATCCGACGCCCAGACTCGCCACCACCAGCAGCACGACCCAATACCAGTTCAGGATCTGCGTTCCGGCAAGCAAGAGAGCGATGGTGCCACCCAAGCCTATGGTCAGAGCCAGAGCGGATTGATCGAGCACGCGATGGAAGACACAACGCCTTCGAGCCCTCGAAAGGAGCTCCGTCAGTGGAGATTTACGGTCCAAGTCCAAATCCTGCGCCAAGTTAATTATCCCACAGGCTAGCAAATCTCAGGCGCCCGCACCACTCGCCCCCTCGTTACATGCCGCTGGTTAGACGATCAGCATGCAATCGCCGTACGAGAAAAACCGGTACTTCTGCTCTACGGCATGCATGTAAGCTGCCAACGTGAGATCCCGGCCCGCGAACGCGCAAACCAGGATCAACAGGCTGGAACGGGGGAGATGAAAATTGGTCAAGAGCGCGCCCGTGCGCCGAAATTGAAACCCGGGACGGATGAATATTTTGGTCTCGCCTTGCGATGCTGGAGATTCGATCGCCCGTACAACCGTGGTCCCTACTGCGATGACACGTTGCGCGGCGTCCATCGCGTGAAGCGTGGATTGCGGGACGGTGAATCGCTCGTCATGGAGATGTGCATCTTCGATGACCTCTTGATGCACGGGCTGAAAGGTGCCGAGCCCGACATGCAGAGTTATCTTTGCAATCACGGCTCCTGCGGCTTCGCAAGCCTTCAGCAGGTCTGGCGTGAAGTGCAGCCCGGCCGTGGGCGCAGCCACCGATCCCCGCTCCCGCGCGAATACAGTCTGGTAACGTTCGCGATCGGATTCCGTGTCCGGCCGGCGGATGTAAGGAGGCAGAGGCACATGTCCGACGCGATCCAGAATTGCAAACAAATCACCCTGCGGATGTAACCGCACCAGGCGTTCTCCCATTTCGCCGCGGCCCAGAATTTCCGCCGACAGATCCTCAGAGATGTTAATGCGTTCGCCGGTACGCATCTTTCGCCCCGGCCGGACCAGCGCCTCCCAGGTGAGTCCATCGGGGGAAGCTTGCTTCGTGAGGAATATTTCCACCCGTCCGGTTCCGTGCTCGCGGCGCCCGTAAAGGCGCGACGGAAAAACACGCGAGTCGTTCAGCACCAGGCAGTCGCCTGCAGTGAGGTAACGCGGCAGGTCGCGAAACATCGCGTCTTTCCAGACCCCGAGCTTTCGATCGACCACCAACATGCGTGAAGCGGCACGATCTTCGAGCGGCTGTTGCGCGATCAATTCGGGCGGTAGGAAGTAATCGAATTCGGAGAGCAGCACTAAATAGTCACTGTAGACTAGTGTCGTGAGTCAAGAGTACACAAGGTGGGGCGGTCCCCCTGGACTGCGGTCGGCGCCCTCGTCGGCCTTCGCCTTTAGCTGTGCTCGCGGAGCCGGACACATGTTTCGAACCAGGGTCCGGCGCGGACGAGGGCATCCGCCCCACCAAAACCAGTGAGAATCCTTGGCATCGAGTCTTCCTGCGACGAAACAGCCGCTGCCGTCGTCGAAGACGGCTCACGCATTCTATCTTCGGTAGTCTCGTCACAAATGGCGACCCACGCGCGCTACGGCGGCGTGGTCCCGGAGCTGGCTTCACGCGAACATCTGCGCGCAATCGTGCCGGCGGTGCGATTGGCCCTCGAACAATCGTCCACGCATCCGCGCGATCTCGGAGCCATTGCTGTTACTCAGGGACCGGGCCTAGTGGGCTCGCTGCTGGTCGGGATCACGTATGCGAAGGCGCTTGCGCTCGTCTGGCGGCTGCCCTTAATCGCGATCAATCACATCGAAGGTCATGTGCACGCGGTGGCCAGTCAGAATCCGGTGGAGTTTCCCGCGCTCGCGCTGGTGGTGAGCGGAGGCCACACGCACTTGTATGAAGTGCGGGAGCAATTCGTTTATCGTTTGCTCGGTAAGACGCGCGACGATGCCGCGGGGGAAGCGTTCGACAAGGTCGCGAAGCTCCTGGGGTTCGGCTATCCCGGTGGCCCGGTAATCGACATGCTGGCTCCGCATGGCGATCCGCGCGCGGTCCAGTTTACGCTCGCAAAGATGAAAGGGAATACGCTCGATTTCAGTTTCAGCGGGATCAAGACCGCTGTTCTGCGGTGGGTAGAGGCGCGCGATCTCACGGAGGACATCGCGGTACGGCGCGCGCTGCACCAAGCGAACCACCATCCTTCGATCGAGGAATGGCTGCGGGTCACGCCTCGCGCCACGCTCGACATGCTGGCGTCGTTCCAGCGAACAATCATTGAGGAGCTGTTGAGACGCGCGATCCGATCGGCGGAAGAGATCGGCGCACGCAGTCTGATCATTTCTGGCGGAGTGGCATGCAACTCAGGTCTGCGGCGAGCGGCGCAGGCGAGCCATCTTCCGTACCCGGTCTTCTTCCCTGCTCCCGGTTTGTCGACGGACAATGCGGCGATGATCGCGGCTGCCGCGTTTCCCAAATTTGCGCGCGGCGAATTCGCGGGTCTGGACCTTCGCGCACGAGCAAACTTTGCTCTAGCCGACTAAAATCCGATTCCGACCATGAACATCGCCTGATTGCGGATGGACTGAATCTGGTCCCCAAAATTCTTGAACACGAAACCGTCATAGCGGATTTCCGGCGAGATCCGCAGCACCAAAATATGGATTTCAATACCAGCACCGAGAGCGATGCCGTAATCGTTGTTGTAAAGTACGTTCGGCACCTGGCTCACTCCACTGATATGACTAAACACGAGTCCACCCTCCGCGAAGGGCCGGACCGGACCTTTGAAACGAAATTGTAACCGCGATGAAGCGCGTCGACTTCCAGCGAAAACTTCAGCGGCAATTTGATTTCGACGAAGGGTCCGATCACGAATTCGCCATTGTTGGCGGAGACGGCTGCGAAAGCAGGGACCGAATTCACGCGGATCGCGTCGGTGAGCGGCGCGCCCAGTATCAATCCCCCGATCACAGGCTGTGCGGACGCCGAAGTGACCAAAACAATTAGAGAAAGAAATGTTTTGTAGAACATATTCTCAATGTAACCCAGAGTCTTAGAGTTGTTCGCGGGCAGCTTGAGTCGCTAATTCGTCGCAACGATTGTTGTCATCGTGATCGGCGTGACCCTTGGTCCAGGTCCACTTCGTCTGATGTCTGGAAACCTGCCGGTCGAGTTCAGTCCACAGATCCTGATTAACCACCGGCTTCTTTTGACTGGTCATCCAGCCGTTCCGCTTCCAACCCTGGATCCATTTCGTGATGCCGTTCTTGACGTACTCCGAGTCGGTCACCACCTCTACTTCGCATGGCTCTTTGAGGGCGCTCAAACCCTCGATGGCCGCGGTGAGCTCCATTCGATTGTTGGTGGTCTCAGGCTCGGATCCGACCAGTTCTCGCTTGTGATGGTTATAGCGGAGAATGCAGGCCCAACCGCCGGGACCCGGATTGCCAATACAGGCGCCGTCGGTAATCAACTGGACTTTTTTCACGGGCGCCTAAGCGGCAAGTTCACGCTCGAAAAATGCGTCCACCATGTCCAGAATCTGGCCGGGCTCGGACGCGTGGTAAATGTCGGCGCGCAGCCGGGAGCCGTTGCGAACACCGTGCGTGAAATAGGTGGCGAACTGTTTCATCTTTCCGATCGCATCCCCGCCGCCGCGCTCCATCAGCATCGAGTAGTAACGGTGCATCAGCTCATAACGGGCGTGCTCAGTGGGGGTTTCGTAACGTCCTTCGGTGACGTAGTCGCGAATCTGCTGGAAAATCCATGGATTCGAAGACGCAGCGCGCCCCACCATCACCGCGTCGCAACCCGTCTCTCGGACCATGCGCACGGCATCCTCCGGAGTCGTAACATCACCGTTGCCGATCACCGGGATGCGCACAGCCGCCTTCACTTCGGCGATCCGGGTCCAGTCGGCTTGTCCGCTGTAGCCTTGCTCACGCGTACGCGGATGCAGGGCGATCGCCTGAAGACCGCAATCCTCAGCCAGGCGGGCCATCCGGACCGCAACAAGCTCCCGATCGTTCCAACCGGCGCGGAACTTCATGGTCAGCGGGACGGTAATCGCGGACCTCACGGTGCGCAAGATCCGTTCCACCAGCGGCAGATCCCGCAGCAGTCCGGAGCCACCGTTGCATGTGACGACTTTCTTCACGGGGCAGCCGAAATTGATATCCACGGCGTCGAAGCCCAGATCCTGGCAGTAACTCGCGGCTTGGGCCATGACGGCGGGATCCGAACCAAACAATTGCGCCGAAATCGGATGCTCATCCTGTTCGAAGTACAGGTAACGAAAACTGCGCGTCGGCCTCACCGATCGCGCCGAAGCCACCACGCCATGGGAGCTGGTGAACTCGGTCATGATCAGCCCGCAGCCGCCCTGCGCGCGGATCAAACGGCGAAAGACCGTGTCGGTAACGCCCGCCATCGGCGCAAGTACGGTCGCAGGCGCAATACGGACGGGTCCGATCTGGTATTCGCGAGGCAGCACGATAAAACCATTTTAACGTCACCGCGGCATTCGCTTCTAAGCTCCGGCCGTTTCGACTTTCTCCAAATCGGCTGATTCGCCGAACTTTGCGCCGCTCAGCGCAGGATCGATGTTCCGCAGCAGCCCGGTGAGTATGCTGCCTGCGCCGACTTCCACGAAGCGGGTCACTCCGGCGGTGGTGAGCCGTACGATCGATTCACTCCAGCGGACCGGATTCGGAATCTGCTGGTACAGGCCTTCACGCGCCTCCGCGCCGGTCCGGATCTCTTTCGCTTGCCAATTGTTGATCAACGGAACCGAGAGATCCCGGAAGTCGATTGCGTCGAGCTCCGGTTTCAGGCGCGCCTGCGCCGGCGCCATCAACGGGCAATGAAAAGGGGCGCTCACCGGTAAAAGTACGACTCTGCGTGCTCCCGCGGCTGTGGCCAATTCCATCGCGCGTTTGACCGCGCCGGTATGTCCAGCGATCACCACCTGCTCAGGGGTGTTCAGGTTCGCCGCGGTTACCACTTCGCCCTGCGCCGCCTCGGTAAGGATCGCGTCCAGCTTGCCCTCGGGGAGTCTCAGCAGCGCGGCCATCGCCCCCACCGCGGCGGGAACAGCCTCCTGCATGTAGCGGCCACGCTGTCGGGCTAGGCGTAACGCGTCGGCGAAGCGGATGGATCCGGCAGCGACCAGGGCTGAATACTCGCCCAGGCTGTGGCCCGCCACGTAGTCCGGCGTGACGCCGCGGCTGAGGAGCACCGCTTGGGCCGCGACCGAAACGGTAAGCAGTGCGGGCTGAGTGTTTTCAGTGAGCCTGAGGTCGCGCTCTGGTCCCTTGAAGCACATTTTCGAAATCGGAAACCCGAGCGCGTCGTCGGCCTCTTGAAACACGCGCGCAGCTTCAGGGTAGGTGTCTGATAGGGTTTTGCCCATCCCGGCAAATTGCGAACCCTGGCCGGGAAATAGAAAAGCAGTTTTTGACATGAAATTTTAATTGTAAACGGATCGAGACGCGGTCATCATGCGTCTGTAGTGGTGAGGACGAGGGAAAGAGATGAAAAGCTTACTGGACAAACCACAACCTCTCCCCACAGTCGTAGTGACGGGTAAGGTTTATTGCCCGATGTGCACGCACATCGTTGAGGTGGACATCGAGCATAAGGGGAAACACGCGCGCGTGAAGCCCGGACAGAAATGCCCGCGTTGTGCAGCATCGCTGGGAGCGTGCTCGATCTTGTCCGGAAGGCACGCGGCGTGACGTAACTGTTATAGTGAAGTTGTGAGACGTAAACGCAGTCCCGCACCGGAAGCAGCGGCTCCAGAGGCCGCGATTCCCGATGCGATCGTCGCCCAGGCCATGCTCGCGATCGAAGCCGACCGGGTCAAGAAGCCGGCCCGTTGCGTGGTGTGCGGCGGAGAGTGCGCCCCCACTTCCACCGAAGGATTGTGCTGGGTTTGCCGGCGTCTGAAACTCAGTGCGTGGCGCGATACCGACTCCCAGATCTCGGCGCAAGAATAGGCTTCGGCGTCACCCGTTCCAGGTTTATGGCGACTCTTGATTGGTCACAATGCCCGGCTGTAGAGAGCGTCCCCGGCAAAGTCAGCGGCGCTTGGGTTCTGCGCGGTACCCGGATGCCGGTAGAGACGATTTTCCAAAACCT